>DASVHF010000055.1:0-10417 GCA_036382695.1 Candidatus Nanoarchaeia archaeon
AATAACTATGCTATATGGCATTATCTAAAAACCGTTCACGAAAAAGGTTGGCTTTACAAGGGCCGGGATTCAGTGCCTTGGTGCCCTCGTTGCGGAACAGCTATTTCCCAGCACGAAATTTTAACCGAAGAATATCAAGAACTAACCCACAAAGCCGTTTTCGTTAAATATCTGGTTGTTGATCAAGATTTCAGCTTGCTTATCTGGACAACTACTCCTTGGACATTACCTGGGAATGTATCCGTCGCAATTAATCCAGAGTTTGATTATGAGGTTTGTGAGCTGGAGGGGGATAGGGTGCTTTTTGCAAATAACGCGAAGAAGAAAGTTGTTGAAGCATTGGGTAATAAATCTAGATCGCTGAAGAGCACTAAAAAAACAATCAAAGGGAGTGATTTGGTTAAGTTTAAGTATAGGGGTCCGTTTGACGATTTGGCTAGAGTTGCTGACGCAAAGAAATCAAATCCGAATAGCTTTCACAACGTAGTTGCTTCAGAGGGACTTGTTACCGAAGATGAGGGGACAGGTTTGGTGCATATAGCTCCTGGCGCTGGTGAAGAAGACTTCAAACTTTCTCAAGAAGAGAATTTGCCAGTTGTTGAGTTGATAGATGAGGAAGCAGTTTATCTAGACAGATTGGGTGAATTCTCGGGTATAAATGCTAAGGCTCACCCGGAAATAATTATTGATTACCTAAAACAGAAAAATTATTTGTTTGCCCAAGAAAATTACAAACACCGCTATCCGATTTGTTGGCGTTGCAAGACTGAGCTTGTTTGGCGAGTAGTTGATGAGTGGTATATAGCAATGGATAAACCAGAAAGCTCAAAAGTCAAAAGTACGCAAAGCATGCGTTCTGAAGAACGGCAAAAGTCAAAACTTACCGAAAAAACATACCGGGAACAAATGAAGGAAGTTATAAAGGATATAAATTGGATTCCAAAATGGGGACACGATCGAGAGCTTGATTGGCTAAACAATATGCATGATTGGCTGATATCAAAAAAGCGTTATTGGGGATTGGCTCTACCGATTTGGGAATGTGGCAAATGCGGTAGTTTCGACGTGATAGGTTCAAAAGAAGAGTTAGAAAAAAAAGCAATCGAAGGGTTGAAAGATTTTGAAGGTAATTCACCACATCGCCCTTGGTTAGATCAGGTAAAAATAAAATGCTCCAAATGCGGGGAGGCTAGCTTAAGAATAGCTGATGTAGGTAGTCCCTGGCTTGATGCGGGGATTGTTCCATATTCTACTTTAAAATATTTTGAAGACAGAGGTTATTGGAAAGCGTGGTTTCCGGCAGATTTTATTGTCGAGGCTTTTCCAGGACAGTTTAAAAATTGGTTCTATTCGTTGATCGCAATGAGTGCTGGATTGGAAAATAAAGCTCCGTTCAAGAATCTTCTCGGTCACGGTATGGTTAAGGATGAAAAAGGCGAGGAGATGCATAAGAGTAAAGGTAACGCTATAGAGTTTAATGAGGCCGCGGAGAAAATCGGTGTTGATGTGATGCGGTGGTTGTACCTGCGAACCAATCCAGAGCACAATGTGAATTTTGGTTTTCATGTTGCCGATGAAGTTCGTCGCGGGTTCCACCTGCGACTTTGGAATGTTTACGCCTTTTTCACAACCTACGCGGCGTTGGACAAATGGCAACCTCAAAAAGGCATCTTCAAACCAAACCATGTCCTAGATAGGTGGATACTGTCCAGGTTGTACAGGAGCATCAAAAATATCACTCAAGCGCTTGATACTCCTAATTTTCAAGCGAATGAGGCGGTAGCTTTAGCGGAAGGTTTCGTGGTCAGTGATTTATCGAATTGGTATGTTAGACGTATCCGGGATAGAGTAGGACCGATAGCTTCTAAGACTGACGATAAAAATGATGCTTATCAAACTCTTTGGGTCGTTTTGAAGCAGTATTCAAAAATTCTAGCACCGATGATCCCATTTATCACAGAAGAAATTTACACAGCTCTTACTGAGGAAGAATCAGTCCATCTTGTAGATTGGCCCCTAGTTAATGAGGAGCTAATAGATCAAAATTTGGAAAAGGAAATGGAGAAAGCACGAGAAATCGTCGAAGTAGTGCACTCAATCCGAAAAGAAAAAGGGATAAAAGTCAGGCAACCTTTAAGCCTTTTAACTTATAAGTTAACCAAAAAACTAGATCTCCAGATCGAGCAAATTCTCGAAGACGAACTAAATGTCAAGAATGTTAAATTTGACTCAAGACAAAAGGAAGAGGTGGTACTAAACACCAGACTTACTCAAGAGTTGAAAGAAGAAGGACAGGCTAGAGAGTTGATCCGTCAAATACAGGAAAAACGAAAAGAGGCTGGAGTGGATTTCGACGCCGCAGTAACAGTTTATGCTCCAAGCTGGCCAAAAAAATTTGAGGGAATGATAAAACGCGAAACCCTAGCCAGAGAATTGGTCTGTGGCGAAAGGGTTGCGATAGGTAGAAGGTAGAATCCGTAAAATGGCTAAAATTATAAAGAGTATTGATTTACTACTTCTTCTTCCTGCTATCTTACTTTCTAGTCTTGGTCTTCTGCTAATTTACAGCACTTCATATGAAACTGATCCTTCGTTTTTTGCTCGTCAGGCTATTTATATTGTTTTTTCGATAATTATTTTTTTCGTAATAAGTAGGTTCGATTTTAAAACAATAAGCCATATTTCACCTCTGTTGTATGTATTCGTAATTTTTCTTTTGTTAGCAACATTTTTTGTTGGAGCTAGCGTTAGAGGTTCGATGCGTTGGATAGATCTAGGGTTTATAACAGTGCAGGGGTCGGAGTTGTCGAAGCCCATATTAGTTCTTACTTTAGCTAGTTTTTTCGCTCGGTTTTCTCCATCCAACTTTAAAAATCTCACAGTTAGCGTAGGTTTACTTATTCTCCCACTTGTGTTTATTCTGCGTCAGCCAGATTTAAGTAATAGTTTAATTTTACTTTCCGGTTGGTTGTTCATGGTTTTTATGGCAGGAGTAAATTTGCTTTACTTACTCACCGTAGTAATCATTCTTGCGGCTTCGGCCCCACTCATTTGGGGCTACCTCCTGAAAGGTTATCAAAAAGCTCGAATCCTGTCTTTTTTTAACCCAACTATTGACCCCCAAGGTGCTAGTTACAATGTTGTCCAAGCTCTAATTGCTTTGGGTAGTGGTCAGGTGATGGGAAAGGGTTTGGGGCGTGGTACCCAATCCCACCTTGATTTTTTGCCAGAAGGAAGGACTGATTTCATTTTTTCCGTAGCAGGAGAGGAGCTGGGGTTTATTGGACTTGGTTTAATTATTTTAATATTTACCTTTTTAGTTTATCGGATTTTGAAGATTGCCGCAGGTTGCAGGAGCGCCGAAAGCGGCCTATTCACGTACGGTGCGGCATTTATAATCGGTGTGCAATTTTTTATAAACGCGGCTATGAATATGGGAATCTTTCCAGTCAGCGGGGTAACGCTGCCGTTTGTTTCTTTTGGTGGTAGTTCGATGGTTTCAATGTTTGTTTTGCTTGGTTTAGTACAAGCTGTAGAAAACAGTCTAGAGAAGCACTGATACAGTTTTTTCCAGTTGACAGGTTAGGTTTCAGCCTATATTATTTAGACTACTGTTAGGAGTAACTGATGAAGTACGCTGTGATAAAAGCTGGCGGAAAGCAATTTAAAGTACGAGAGGGTCAAACGTTGGTGGTTGAAAAATTAAGCCAACCCTCTAGTAACAAAAAATTGGAAAATGGGAGCCAAGTGGAATTCGATCAGGTTTTGTTATTGGTGGAAGACGGTAAAGCAAAGGTTGGGCAACCGAGGTTGAAAGCTAAAGTCAAGGGGAAAGTGGTTGATCAGGTCAAGAGTGAAAAAATTCATGTTTTTAAATATAAAGCAAAAACAGGCTATCACCGTAAAATTGGCCATCGACAACAATTAACAAAAGTCTTAATTGAAAAGATCGAGGAGTAAATCATGGCTCATAAAAAAGCTGGCGGTTCAAAAGCCCGTCAGGGTATAAATGTAGCTGGTAAAAGACTAGGGTTGAAAAAATATGCGGGCGAAAAGGTTTCACACGGGGAAATTATTGTTCGCCAGAGGGGTACTGTATTTCACCCAGGAGTTGGAGTGAAACTTGGGCGCGATTACACTTTATTTGCAGTTGGTCAAGGAACCGTAGTAATGCGCAAGTTTAAAGGGAAAAATTTTATTGATGTAAAGGCGAGTGGTGGCTAGTTTATGGCTAACGGGAATACAGAAACAATTGAGATTGAAATCGACCTGCTTCAACCAAACCCACTCCAGCCTCGTGGGCAGATACTGCCAGATTCTCTGGTAGAACTAGCAGAATCTATTCGCGAGCATAGTATTCTCGAGCCTTTGGTTGTGGCCAAAACCCCAGCGGGGTATCAAATTATTGCTGGTGAAAGACGCTGGCGGGCAGCAAAACTTGCTGGTCTGACAAAGCTGCCTTGCGTTGTGCGTGAGACTACACCGCGGGGGATGCTTGAGATGGCCTTAGTCGAAAATGTTCAGCGTGTTGATTTAAACCCGATTGAAAGGGCTCAAGCATACATAAAGTTAATTGAAGAATTTGGACTGACGGCTACCGAAATTGGTCAGCGTGTCAGCAAAAGTGGGCCATACATCTCGAACACATTAAGACTGCTTGATCTCCCAGATGCATTAAAAGACGGTCTTCTTTCAAATGCAATTACCGAAGGGCATGCGAAAGCACTACTAGGTTTGGATGACATCAACTTGATGATTGATGGCTATAAAAAAATATTAGCTGAGAATCTTGGGGTACGAGCAACAGAAGAACTTGTTCGGAGAATGAAAGCTAAGGCTCAGATAAAGCCAAAGACAAAGAGGGAATATGAAAGAACAGAGGACGTGGCAAAAATGGAGGAGGCAATTGCGTCAAACACTGGCTGCAAAACTCGGCTTTACAGATCTTCAAAAGGAGGGAGATTGATTCTAATTTTTGATTCTGCGCAGCAGCTAGAATCAATTCACAAAAAATTGACCTCTTAAATTCATTTTAGGGAAAATTAACTGCCTTGTTGATAGATATTTTTGATAGCGGCCAATAGCGCAGCCAAGCCTTTCCGACGATAGATTTTTTTGGCAGCGGTCCCCATTCTCTCGAATCAAAGCTGTGACTTCGATTATCACCAAATGCGAAATAATTGTCCGCTGGAACGTCGACAATTTTTCCTTCGCGTATGTAAGGGCCGCCAGTAATTGGTTCCAAAATCTCATAAGGTTCGGATAAAGTAAATCCTTTGGGATGATCATCATTGAAAATAGTAATTTTATTGTTTTTTATCTCAAGTTTCTCACCTGGTAGAGCAATGATTCGCTTAATAAAATCAATGTCTGGATTGGTCGGTGATTTAAAGACAATCACATCCCCTCGATGCGGCTCACTAAAACGATAGGTAATCTTATCGGTCAAAATATACTCGCCGTCGTGAAAATTTGGTTCCATACTTGCTCCTTTTACCTGGTGAGGTTGGAGAAGGAATAGATAAACCACGACAAAAATAGCTGCTGCTACCACTATTGTTTCAATAATGTCGACAATTGTGGACCAAAAAGAGGATTTTTGGATGTCCATTGCTAAAAATTAATAGTTGGTCGTGTTTAGTTCGTGGTGAGTGCTACAATCTACCATCTGTCGGCTACCAACTAATTATAGTATAAGGTCTATGCCTGTTGCTACGCAAGGGCGATTTTGCTAGAATTTACGTTGGGTTTTGTGTGAACGATCTTACGTCGGGTCGTGTAGCTCAGTTGGTTAGAGCGTACGGTTCACATCCGTAAGGCCCCTGGTTCGAATCCAGGCACGACCACCATTTTTTATGGCTAAGGAACACGGTCCCTGGAAAATTAAAGATACAGTTGTAAAATACAAGAACCCTTGGGTACAAGTAGACGAAGACCAAGTTATTCGACCAGACGGGAAGCCTGGTGCACATGTGGTCGTTAGGATGAAACCAGGTCTTTCGGTGCTCCCGCTAGATGATAAAGGGTACGTTTATTTAACCGATGAATTTCATTATGGGATTGGTAAGAATAGTGTTGAGGTTGTTAGTGGTGGTATAAATACTGATGAGAAACCTTTAGACGCTGCGAAGCGCGAGGTAGCTGAAGAATTGGGGATTGAAGCCGAGGAGTGGATTAGTCTTGGCTTGGTAAATCCTTTTACGACAGTTGTTGTTTCGCCAGCGAGTTTATTTTTAGCGAGAAAACTTAGCTTTAAACGATCTAAACAAGAAGGTACCGAAACAATTAAGGTAGTAAAGGTAAAATTTGAAGAAGCGGTTGAAATGGTTATGAAGAGCGAAATTACACATGGGCCGAGTTGCGTGCTCATCTTAAAAGCGCGCCAATATCTAATTGATGAACTTAAATAATTGATTTGATAAGCCTCTTGCCATCTGCTATATAATTATCAATGGCGGCTAGATTTCGTGGACTTGCACTGACATTTGACGATATTCTTCTAGAACCTGCTGCATCTTCCGTATTGCCTCGCGAAGTAAAAATTTCCACCAGACTAACGAAAAAAATCACTATTAACACGCCGATTATTTCCGCGGCTATGGATACTGTGACCGAGGCCGATATGGCTATTGCTGTTGCAAGACTTGGCGGGGTCGGGGTAATTCATCGAAACTTCTCAATAGAGGAGCAAGTTGAGCAAGTAAAAAGGGTAAAGCGAAGCGAATCTGGGGTGATCAGCGAACCAGTCACACTAGACCCTGGTGCAACACTTGAAGAGGCGAAACTTCTAATGGGACAGCACCACATATCAGGGATACCGGTTGTAAATAACAATCGTTTGAAAGGTATCATCACCGAAAGAGACCTGCGGTTAGAAACAAATCTGTCAAAAAAAGTCGGGGAAGTCATGACTGCAGAAGGAGTGATCACCGCAGAAGTTGGGACTACACTCGCCCAGGCGGAAAAAATCCTAAAGAAATACAAAATTGAAAAGCTTCCAATCGTTGATAACAAAGGAGCTTTAAAAGGACTTATCACTTGGAAAGATCTGACAAAAATTAAATCTTATCCAAATGCTAGCAAAGATGCATCGGGACGTTTTTTGGTGGCGGCTGCAATCGGGGTGGGAGCCGATTCCTTGCAAAGAGCAGCGGTTTTAGTCCAAGCTGGGGTTGACATTTTGGTTGTTGACAAAGCTCATGGCCATCATAAAAACGTCTTGAAAGCAGTCCCGCTTCTAAAAAAAGCCTTTCCCAAGGCGCAACTTATTATTGGTAACGTGGCTACTGCAGCTGCGACGAGTGATCTTATTAAAAACGGCGCAGATGCTGTAAAAGTTGGAGTGGGTTGTGGGTCGATTTGCTCCACTCGTGACGTGGCTGGAGTGGGAGTGCCGCAATTTACGGCAATTGCCGAATGTGCGGCAGCTGCAAAGCGATCGAAAACCCCGATAATAGCTGATGGTGGCATCGTTTATCCGGCAGATATAGCAAAAGCTCTTGCAGCCGGAGCAAGCAGTGTGATGCTTGGTTCGATGCTTGCAGGGACAGATGAGGCACCTGGGGACATAATAATTTCGGCTGACGGGCGACGTTATAAAAAATATCGCGGTATGGGTTCATACGAAGCAATAAAAGTCCGAGGATACGATCGTTATTTACAGAAAGAAGTTGCTGAGGGCGTTTCAGGACGAGTACCTTATAAAGGTTCGGTTTCGAACGTTCTAAAAAAATTAGCAGCTTCGCTGCGTACAGCTATGGCATACTATGGCGCGCGTAAAATAACCGATCTTTGGGCCACAAGTTACTGGCAAGTAACCACTGCTGGAATACGCGAAAGCCATCCCCACACGGTTATTACTGATTCTGAAGAAGAATCTTTTAGTTAAAAATACTTTTCATTTCATTTTATGAAAAAAACCGCATTAATTTCAGTTTTCGATAAAGCGGGAGTTGTAGATTTCGCGAAAGGATTGGAAAAGCTGGATTGGTGGATTACCTCCACTGGCGGCACTTACAAAACGTTAAAAGCTGCGAAAATCAAAGTAATCCCAATTGAGCAAATAACTGGTAGTCCAGAAATTCTTGATGGTAGAGTAAAAACTATTTCCTACCAGATTGCAGCTGGGATTTTATTTGACCGAGCCAAGAAACGGCATCGACAGGAGGTCCAAGCAGGCAATCTTCCTCAAATCGACATGGTGGTGGTTAATCTTTACCCTTTCGAAGAGACAATATCGAAAAAACACAACCTTGAGGACGCAATTGAGATGATTGACGTTGGAGGAGTGACACTTCTTCGGGCTGCGGCTAAAAACTACAAGTTTGTCACGGTTTTGATCGATCCAAAAGATTATCCACTCGTATTGGAAGGGTTGGAAAAGCAAGGCGAAGTGCCCATTGAGACGAGAAAGAGATTAGCAGCAAAAGCTTTTTGGAGGGTTTCTGGATACGACAACGCAATTGATGTATACCTAGCGAGGCAGTTGTTGGGCGACAGTGTGCTGAAAATGTCTTTTTGCAAGGGTAAGCAGTTGCGTTACGGCGAAAACCCGCATTTAGCCGGTTGGTTTTATAAGGAAATGACTAACGATCCTCTTGCTTTACAAAATTTCAAAGTTGTGCAGGGAAAAGAGCTTTCTTTCAACAACTTTCTCGATATTTCAGCTGCAGTTGACGCATTGTCAGAAATTGGTGGCGACAGCTCAGCCTGCGTCATCGTAAAACACAACTCCCCCGCCGGGGCGGCAGTGGATAGAGATATTGAAAAGTCCTACAACAAAGCTTGGTATAGCGGCGACCCACTTGCTGCTTTTGGAGGAGTAATTGCTGTGAATCGAGAAGTAGATGAAAAATTAGCTTCAGAGATGTTGTCACAAAAGGGAGAAAAGAAATTTTTTGAAGTTTTGATTGCACCTTCCCTAGCTTCTAAGGCATCGAAAGTTTTCTCACAAAGAAAAAAATTGATTGTTCTAACGAATAAAGCTTTAGGAAAACCAAAATTAAGAAAAGGCTCCGATTACAAATATGTTCGGGGTGGAGTACTCAAACAAGATTTTGACTCAAAAGAAATAAAAGAAAAAGACTTGAAAGTGGTTACGAAGAAAAAACCAACAAAGGAGCAAATTGAAGACTTACTTTTTGCTTGGAGAATGGTCAAAGTGTCAAAATCGAATGCTATTACTATTGTTAAAAACCAGACATTAATTTCCTCTGGTGTTGGTCAGCAAGATCGGAAAGAAGCCTGCCGGATTGCAGTTTTCAAAGCCACCGATCCCGCTCGGGGCAAAAATAAAAAAACTCCAGTTGGTGCTGTTGCTGCCTCTGATGCCTTCTTTCCATTCGCCGATGGCCCGGAAATATTGATAAAAGCTGGAATAGCTGCGATTATTCAACCAGGCGGTTCAATACGTGAACAAGAGACAATTGATCTTTGCGACAAACATAAAATCGCAATGGTCTTCACGAGTGTTCGAGCCTTTAAACATTAGCTCCTTTCAATTTATTTTCGTCTTTGTTAGTATTCTTTTGCTGCTCCGTTGAGCAGTTTTTGCATTTTTAACAAGTGAAAAGTAAGGAGAGGTTTGATGCTACTCCCAGTTCAGAAAATTGACGAGGCGACCGCGAGAGCATTGGCGCTTGAGTGGGGAATGAGCGAGACTGAATTTGGGGCGATGAGTTCCCAGATGATTCTTCTTAGCGAACGGTTGGGATATCCGATCGAAATCTTTCGAAACCCGCCAAGTATCGCTGAGTACTCGGTCGAGTGGTCAGAACACTGCTGCTATGCCCGTTCAAGAAATCTTCTGAAGCTGCTACCAAAACGCGGTAAATACCCGGTTTTGGTTGGTCAAGATTGCGGTGGTTTTGAAATTGGTGACGGACTGGTGGTGGTTTTCAAAATGGAGTCGCACAATCACCCCAGTGAAGTGGAACCTTATCAAGGGGCAGCTACCGGGATTGGCGGAATAATTCGCGATATTCTCACCGTCAATACCAGGCCGATTGCTCTGCTTGATTCACTTCGGTTTGGTTCTCCCACTAAAGAAAGAAACCGCTATTTGCTAGGTGGAGTCGTATCAGGGATTTCCGGTTATGGGAATTGCGTTGGAATACCAACGGTCGGAGGGGAAATTTATTTTTCCTCTTGTTACGAAGGCAACTGCCTGGTCAACGTAATGTGCGTCGGGGTAGGTAAGAAAGATGGGTTGGTCACCAGTGCTGCTAGGGGCGTTGGTAACAGTGTGATTTACGTCGGCGCCGATACTGGTCCTGATGGGATTGGTGGCTGCTCGGTACTCGCCTCACAGGTTTTTAGCGAAGAGGGGCAAGAGCGCAGCACTGTCCAGATCGGCAACCCATTTCTTAAAAAGAGTTTGATCGAAGCCTTCTTAGAGGCTGTCTCGACCGGTGCGGTT
>DASVHF010000056.1:0-5983 GCA_036382695.1 Candidatus Nanoarchaeia archaeon
CCCTTAGTTTGTTTCTTTCCCATGTACTATTAAATAATATTCTATTAAATATTCTACAGCCAATGAGCTAGTATGTTAAGGCGGTAAAATCTAAAATACAAAATACGGACAAAATAAAGTACTGACAAGTGACAAGGAGCCTCCTTGTCATATCTTACCTCTTATTTTTTCGAGGTGTTCTTTGATGTAGCGTTCGTAGCCTACTTCTTTCGGTTCGTAGTAGCGGCGGCCGGCAAGTTTATCAGGTAGAAATTGTTGTTTCGCATATCCACCGGGGAATTCGTGGGCGTATTTATAACCCTTTCCGTAACCGGCAGTTTTCATTAAATCCGTTACTGGATTTCGCAAGTGTAAAGGAACTGGCTCATTCAGGGTTCGCTTAACGTCAAATTTTGCCCGTTTCAAAGCTATGTAAGAAGCATTGGATTTCGGAGTTGAGGCAAGATAAGTTGCAGCGTGGGCTAGGTTAAGTGCGGCTTCGGGTAGTCCGACAAAACCAACTGCTTGCGCTGCGGCGACTGCTACTTGCAGCGCTTTGGGGTCGGCGTTGCCGACATCCTCGCTAGCCAGGATAATCATTCTCCTCGCAATAAATTCTGGATCCTCGCCTGCCTCTAGCATTCGTGCAAGCCAATAGATTGCAGCGTCTGGATCCGAGCCTCTTAGAGATTTAATAAACGCGCTGATCGTGTTATAATGCTCCTCGCCAGTTTTGTCATAAAGTAGTTTTTTTGATCCAAGTGCCTGGGTGATTTTTTCCTCAGTAATCAATCTTTTTCCTACCTTTGGTTTGGTTAGATTAGTTGCAATTTCCAGCGCATTAAGCACTACTCTTGCGTCGCCGTTTGAAGCTTCCAGCAGTAGGTCAAAGGCTTCCTTCGTCAGCTTACTATTATATTGCCCCAACCCCCTTTTCTTGTCTTTTAGCGCTAGGTCGATGATGTTTTTGATGTTTTCTTTATCTAACCTATCTAACGTAAGGACTTTACTTCGTGAAAGGAGCGGTCCGATGACTTCAAAAGAAGGATTTTCGGTAGTTGCGCCAATTAAAATTATTGTTCCGTCTTCGACATGTGGTAAGAGATATGCTTGTTGAGCTTTGTTCCAACGGTGGATCTCGTCGATACAGAGTATAGTTTGTTGGCCAGATACCGCCAATCCTTCTTTTGCCTCTTTGACAACTCTTTTTATTTCATTTACCCCTACTTCCACTGCTGAGTAGAAGACAAAAACACTTTTGGTTTCGCTCGCGATTATTTTTGCCAGCGTAGTTTTCCCGCTCCCTGGTGGTCCCCAGAATATTAAGCTAGGGATCTGGTCTTGTTTTAGTAAAGTAGAGATGATCTTGCCCTTTCCGACTATATGGTTTTGACCGACGAAATCTTCTAGCTTTTGTGGCCTCATTTTATCTGCCAATGGCTGGTAAGTCTGCTTCATACCAGCTCATCTTACCGATAAACACAAATTTGGTCAACAGGCTGGCAAATTGTTGATAAAAACAGTGTGGATTTACAGAGTTTGTAGTAAAAAGCGTGATTATTTATAAGTTATTGCAGCTCGGTATATATGGTTTCTAACAGATTAGAGTTTTCGTCGAATATAAAGCTTGTGATCGAAGCCATTGATACGTTGTAATTTTTTATAAGTTGCAAGGGTTTTTTCTCTAGAGTTAGTTGCAGGGCTAAAATTGGGAATTCGTGGGAGACACAGATTACTTGCCTGCCTGGGTGTTTTTTGCATAAAGATAAGGTAAACTTTTTCATTCGGGCAGCAAGTGAGGTTAAATTTTCTGGCACCTGATCTGTGTTTGGATCGCTTAGAAAAGCCTCATAATAATTGTTTGTGAAAAGCTCTTCGTATTTGTAGGCTTGCCAGTGAATAGAATCGACTTCTGTCAGCTCGAAGGCATGACTTATTTTTGCTTTTGGAAGATATTTGGTGATTATATTAGCCGTTTCGTAAGCGCGTTCAAGGGGCGAGGTATAAATGTAGCCTATCGCCTTCTTTTCAAAAAAGCTCCCAGTTTTTTCTGCCTTTGCCTTACCCTCTTTGCTTAAATGGTAACCTGGTATCCTGCCTGGCATAATTCCTTCTGGATTTACGTTCGTAGAGTGGCGGACATAATGGATGATTGTATTCATCGGATTTTCCAAAAGTGGGAGATTCCCCAAAGAAGCAGTAAGAGACCAAAGATGATGGAAAAGTTAATTTTCAGTAAGCCCAGACCATTAAGAATAAGGGCAATGCCAAAGATAATTAAAAGAATTGGTAGTAGCCTTGGACCATCGTGATGAAAAATCATTTACCCCACCCCTTTATTCTAACTTTAAACCAAAACGCATTTGTCTGCAAGAAACAAAGTAGTTAAATTATCTGCCTGCTGTGTTGGTAGCTTTCTTCTATTATAGGTTCAATTTTTTCTGGTGTGAAATCATACGGAGCAAGCTGCAGACCAGCTCTCGGCTCGATGTGAACTATCTTTATGTTTGGGTAGAGACTTTTTATTAGCTCAATTTCGTAGCGAGTCGTCTGGTATTGAGCAATGTCTCTGGCATCCAAAATAGCTTCAACAAAATTTTTCGGCGGTCTCTTGATCTCGCCAGCATATCCAGCATTAACGGCGTAAATCACCCCGCAGCCTTCTTTTGCCAGTTCAAACAGGGGTAGATTATCAGTTACCCCTCCATCGATATAAAGATTCTCGCCGATTTTTACCGGTGGGAATATTCCCGGAGTGGCGCTTGAGGCCATAAGAGCTGGGATGATTGGCCCTTTGTCGAACCAAACTTCTTGGCCGGTTTCGACGTTTGTTGCCCCGAGGGCTAGTGTTGCTTTTAGAGCCGCAAAATCTTTAAAAGGTAGCCTTTTGTCTAGGAAGTCCTTGAGTTTAGAAGAGTCACCCAAACTTTTTATATTCAATCCCCTAATTGCAAATTTTCGCAAAACTTGCCAAGTCGAAAGTCCAATAAAGGCTTTGCTTAAAAATGAAAAAAGAATCCTAAGATCAGTAAAAGAATTAAAGGTATGGGGATCCCAGGCATGGAAAGCGGCGACGAAAGCTCCGGCCGAGACACCTGCTATGTGGGTTGGAATAATCTTTTTTTCTAGAAAGGTACGCAGCACACCTATATGAACAACTCCCCGATTGCCCCCACCGGAATATGAGATACCTATGGTTTCTTGCCTGCAAATATGTGGATTTATCTTGCGTATTATCACCTTATAGTCCAACCTTTCACTAGGTTTGACAAACGGTTATTATATAACTTATAATAATATATGACTGCCCGCTATCGAATAATTTTTTACGCTGTCTTGGCGGCTTACCTTCTCCTTCTGCTCATACCTAAACATTCGATTTAAAGGTTCTAATTAAAGTTTCGTCTATACAACTTAAATTTTCAACTAGTCTTTCGCTCTCTTATAAAAATCTTACCACAAACGAATAGTCGCCTGTCCCCACGGAGACGTTGTCCCCTCAGGTTCAGGCGACTGCTCTCTCCTCTACTCCGCAGCGAGCCAGCTCCTCGGCGATTATTCTGAAGGATTCGTGGTGGAAGGCAAGGCTTGCATGAGTGCCTCCATGAACCTCGCGGTCTAGCTGTGGATCAGAGGGATCATCATAAATGCAGCTTCTCCAATCCACCACACTGTCGCCTCTTGTGAAAAGGGCAAGCTTGGTTACCGAGTGCGGAATGTGCCCATTTCGGAGCCGTTGAGCTGTAGGGCATCCACAGCGGGGGGTGTAACAGTTTTTTGGCAAACCATCCCTACCGTGGCGAAGAAAGATCACGAATCTTACTGCACTTGCGGCTACTCCCACCCACGGGTTGACAGATATAGCCCTAAATGGAGTACCAAGGGTGATGATTCGCACAACCATTTCTGGATGAGCAATCGCCACGCTGCGGGCCAAAAGACCCCCGAGGCTTTGACCGATTAGGCTGACCCTTCGTCCGGTTTCTTGGTAAGCACGTTCGACTGTGCTAAGTACGCGGCGGTCTAATATGTCAAGGCATTCAGCGTTGAGACAAACACCAGACATGTAAGGGTGGTAGCCAATTAAAGCCGTCCCGAAGTCCAGGAACAGGAAATACAAGCCGCGGCTTAATCTGAATCTCGTCCGATGCTTCCATAGTGACTGTTATCTTGATCACCCCCTTTCCGTGCACACGATATCTCTCCTGTCGTGTCTATTTTGCTGTAAAGTCCAGTCTAATTATCTATCCTATAAGTGAGGATGGTCAAGCATGAGGTCGTTTAAGAGTATCTGACTTGAACCTGACATGAGGCCTCGATGCTCATTTCAGGAGTGAAATAGAAGATTACCTTACCTTTATAGGCCACGATTGTGTGCGAGCTAGCTTCGGCTTGGCTTTTACTAGCAGCTTGCATAGCGAAAAGGATATCTGTTTTCTCATCTGCTCCTAACTCAAGACTTGGCTGGAACTGATATCCCTCAAACTGTCCTTGCCCACTATCTATCCTTGAAGAAATCGGTTTGGTTGAGAGTAACTTTGTAAATTTCTTCCCTTTCGCTCCGAGTAGATTCACGTCTATGCCAATTCCTTCTAAATCTACCTTTTGGTTGTTTTGGTTAGCAATTGTAAACTTTAAATTGAACTTGCTACCCGCATTAACGGTTTCGTGGCAGGCGGATTTGACTTTAATATTGTGAATAAGGGTCGCTCCAAGTTGTCTCTCTTGGTATGTTCGATATTGATCGTATGCAAATAGTGAAGAAGCGATTATTATAAATACGAGAATAATTATCACCACAGGCCTGAGGGAAAACCAAATAAAATTTGCGGCGCTAAGTATTGCCTTAAACAAGCTACTCATCGAATAAGTCTAGGAGAGCTTATAATAATAATGTAATGCCAGGCTCGTTGCTGTACCGACAATAGGTACTACCGTGAACCAGAAGAGAATATTAGCCAGACCTTGGAAGATAAACGCGGCTATAGCAACCAATGTTGGCAGAACAACGAGCAGAATGATGGATTGAGCCAAAAGTCGAAGCCACGGGGTTTTCTTTTTGCTAACTCCAACGAACCATACTTGGTAAATCGCAAATCTTGTGGCAAAGAAGACTAGTATAAAGGCCAGAGGGTTTGGTCGGAACTGATCGCCAATGGTTATTGAAATAGCTAGAGAGAACATTAAGATCAATGTATCAAGCACAGAAAAAAGGATTGAGTACCTAACAAATAAAGTTTTTAGAGAAGTCATTAATTAAACTATATTACAGCGCGTGGTAGACGTGCAATAGAAAGGGCAAAGTACGCCTTGTTCTTAAACTAGGGCGTCAGGCTTTTGTTGGGGTGTTTAAATCGCTAACTTTAAGATATCAAAGTAAATTTTTTTGTTGCTTGTTTGTTGACGGGGCGATTTAAAAGTAGTAGAAATATTCACGCTCCTCAAGAAGCTTAAATCTAGAAACTCAAGGGTAGAAATATCTGGACAGTGGAAGGAGGCGGGTGGACTGAGGAGCATTGTGTTATTCAGTTAATTTTTTCCGGAGAGACTCCCTTAATTTTGGATCTTCAAGCCACTGATTTACTTTCGTCCAGACTTCATGACAATTGTGTCCATCCATTCCCACGATAGTTTTGATTTTCCTTTCCAATTCTTCAGCCCTTCCTTCAGAAGTAGGGATACCTAGGTCGTAAAATATTCCCTTGCGAATCATGTGGTGAACAAAACAAGTCATAGGAAAAATACAAAAAGTCCCCGATAAAGCCGCATAAAAATTAGCAGGAAAGGCGTAAAATTGCAACAAACAAGCCAGACTATAAGCAACCCTTCGCTTATACTTGCTTGTTGATACGTATCCGGCCCAGGCTATTTGTTAGACCGCAATACTCCATGTTCGTACACCAAGGCGGCGGCAGCTGCGCCTAAAATCGGACCGAACCAATAAATTAAGTGACTACCCCAGAAGTTTGCTATCAGAGCAGGCCCAAAAGCTCTAGCCGGATTC
>DASVHF010000057.1:0-1751 GCA_036382695.1 Candidatus Nanoarchaeia archaeon
TCTTTAGCTAATCGCGGAGTACTTTTTTTGGATGAATTTCCAGAATTCCCACGCCATGTTTTAGAGAGTCTACGTGGACCAATAGAGGATGGTGTCGTCACAGTTTCGCGGGCTGCTGGGAGCCTTTCTTTCCCAGCCAAATTTACTCTTATTGCGGCAGCTAACCCGTGTCCTTGTGGCTTTTTTGGTGACACAACAAAAGAGTGTACTTGTTTACCCGGACAGATAGCCCGTTATCAGAAAAGACTTTCTGGACCGATTTTGGACAGAATTGATTTGCATGTCGACGTACCGGCCGTGAAAGTAGAAAAACTGACTAGTGACTCCGAAGCTGAATCTTCGGAGTCTATTAGAACCCGGGTACAAAAAGCAAGGCAGGCCCAGCTAGATCGATTTGAAAGACTACCGTTTACTAGTAACAGCGAAATAAGCCCAAAAGAAATTAAATTATTTTGCAAATTGGATCCAGATAGCCTTAATTTATTGAGAGCTGCAGTGAGTAAGATGCAACTTTCCGCTCGTAGCTACCACCGGGTTTTAAAAGTAGCTCGGACTATAGCTGATCTTGAAAGCTCTGCCGATATTGGGGTTCAACACATTGCTGAGGCTCTGCAATTTCGCTCAAGAGTTGAGAGTTAATTAGGCTGGCCAATCAAACGAAAAACCCCCGATTAGTTCAACATACATTCAAGGGGTTTTTCGTAATGGTAAAAATTGATTAAATTAGCCGCCAATTTTAAACATCTTAGTTCCGCATTGAGGACATGTACCACGAAGTGCTTTCTTACCGTTTTTCATAGTGACTGTTTCTGGGTTCGCAACGTCCCTCTTGTCGCGGCATTTTACACAGTACATCGAAGCCATAACTGATTTGGGATCTGGGGTCAATGATTGGTAGACGCCGTCTTAAGCGTAACCGACCCTGGTTTACTGATCCCTGTTTTTTCACCTCCTCTCAATTAGGAATGATAATTCCGAAGCTAAATATCAATTCCGAACCTACGTAGAAGCAGCTTAGCAAACTCGAGCCTCATTGTCAAGCTCAAAACGATTTCTAAAACAATCGCGAAAACTGACAGAAGGGCAATTTTTTTCAAATCGCTTGACACGTAAGCGTAATCGTAACGTTGTACTTCTGTTTTAACAGGTTGAGCGGCTTGAGGGGTCTTTGGTAGAGAGACACTGTAACTATAATCTTGGCTAGACGGGGTTTCGGTCTGAGGTTTCTGTTTCTTTGGCGGGGGACTTGACGGTTTGGCTTGGGGTTGTACTTGCGCTTTCAAGCGCCGCAGCGCTGCCGCCATTTTCTGTTCTCGGGTTTTCCTAGGCATAACAGCAAATATGCTAGCACAGAAAGGTATAAATGCGCAAATTATCCACTTGTAGCTTAGACCCAAGTTAGACTTGGCCAGCTACTTTGTAGATTAAATCCCTTCTTGACGGTGGAGAAAAAAGTTTGTATCTTGTTGGGTAGTAGTATTGTTCATTTTTTAAGCTTGCCTAATGCCAAAATTTAGAGAATGGTCTACCAAAGTAAAGATTTTAGCCGTAGTATTGCTGATAGTATATGTGAGCGTCTGGGCAATAGTTGGCTATGTGGTTGGTAGAAAAGTAGCGGCTGCTGCTGAAGTAAAGTTGCTGATTGGCTCTTTGATAAATGAAAATGTAGTGCCAGCGGTGGCGGATATTTCCAACCCAATCAATGGGGTGTTTTATACAAAAAAAGAAGCAGCCCTCTGGAAGGATAAAGT
>DASVHF010000058.1:0-13109 GCA_036382695.1 Candidatus Nanoarchaeia archaeon
GCCCATTATCGCTCGCGGCTCAATTTTACCTGGGATTCGCTAAAAGCAGCGGAAAATTCATTAAACAATCTCTATCGTGAGGTGACTGGATTTGCTACGAGTGAAGAGCCAAAGGTCGGTTGCGCAGAATGTGAACAGAAATTTCTGAAAGCAGTTAATAATGATATGGATATGCCGACCGCTTTAAGTGTTGTACAGCATTTAGTCAAAAGCAATTGTCCTGCAAGCGCAAAGTTAGCTAGTCTTTATAAATTCGACAAGGTGCTGGGTTTGGATTTTGAGATAGTTGCAAAAGAATCAGCAAAAATTCCAGAAGAAGTTAAAAAGTTTGTTGAAGAGCGTGAAAGGTTGCGGGACAAAGGTGATTTCACTGGGGCGGATAAATTGAGGGAGAAAATTCGAGAAAAAGGTTTCGAAGTAGTTGACGAGAAAGTAGGTTCGAGGTTGAAAAAAGTAGTTTGAGTAGATTAACTTTCCTAGTTTTAGTACAATTAGTAATGTGAGGATCAGCCTGCCTAAAATTGCACAAATCTCCAGTGTAAGAGGCTTCACTCTTATTGAAGTTCTTGTGGCTACAGCGGTGATTGCAATTGTTGGCTCCGCTATTCTCTCCACGGTTAGTGCTTTTCTCAGAGTTTCCCTTATTGCTCAGCATACCGTACGAGCCCAGAATCTGGCCAACGAAAAAATGGAAGTTCTAAAAAATATGCCCTATGACGATTTGGCAACCCAGCATGGACCAATTCTTCCTCAAGGTAACATACCTGACAGTGAGATCGTAACTAGTGGTGGTCATGATTACATAGTTCGCACCTACATTAGCTTTGTTGATGATACATTTGATGGTAACGCTCTTGGCAGCATTCCCGGTAAGCCGATTGATTTTTACCCATTTGATTACAAGAAGGCAACGATAGCAGTGAGTGATAAAAACAATGAAAGGGTTCTAGCCAAACTGTCTACGAATATCTCGGCAGACGCGGCTGAAACAAGTGATGATACAGGTATTTTATTTCTTAAAGTAATCAATTCGGTAGGAAGTCCAGTTGCCAACGCCAATGTTCATCTGACCAATCCAAACCCCTCCCCACCAGTCGACATTACTACCATTACCGATACTGAAGGGAACTTGCAAATCCCACTGCTGCCAGAAGATACTTCAAATGGCTATCATCTAGAAGTTAGCTTACCGGGTTATTCAACGGACCAAACTTATCCAGATAATATTCCTAATTACAATCCAGTAAACCCAGATTTTAATATCCTCGCTCAGCAGGTTACCAATGTTACCTTAGCTATTGATTTAGTTTCTACAATGCAAATCTCTGTTGTTAGCGAGGATGGAGCACCGGTTACAAGTCTTGATGTCACCGTCGCAGGTGAAAAACTTATCTATGTAGATCCAGATCCACTTGACCCAGGCCCACCTATACCGAGATTTAATCAGACATATACTAGTGATTCCTCCGGCAACATAACAATAGAAGATTTGGGGTGGGATGGCTATAGTTCCTCCGTTCCAGGTGGTTACTATATTATCAGTATCGCTCCTTACCAGCCGGTTAATGTTCCAGCCGATTCGACTGTAAATGTAACTTTGAAGGTTACAACAGATGCGAGCTGGCCGAGAATTGAGGTGGTAACACCAATTTCTGGTATAAACAGTGGTATTGTATCGGTCGAAGTTATTGGTGCGAATCTTCCGGTTGGTTCTACTATGAAACTAGCAAAAAGCGGCGAGTCAACAATAACAGCAACTGGAGTAATTAGCAGTGATGGAGATACTAGGCTAAACGGAAATTTTGATTTAGATGGTGTAGCTACCGGTACCTGGAATCTGGTAGTTACGGGATCTGGTGGTAAAAGTACAACCCAAACTGGAGGTTTTACGATTAGTTCGCCATAGTTCGGCGGGCTCACTATAAATTTATGTTATGGACAGGTTTCCTACGAGTTTAGAATTAATTAAATATAAAAAAGGGTTTAGTTTAATTGAACTTTTGATTGCAGTGGCGATTTCCGCTATTATAGTTATAGTAGTGATCGCAGTAATTAATCTTGTACTTACTAGAAGTAAAGGCGGGTTTGAGTCGTTTGAGGCTCAAAAAGAAGCAGTGGGTATTATGAACCGTATAGCCAAAGAAACTCGCCAAGCTGCAGAGGTAGTTGATGCCCAAGCGCAATCGTTTACTTTTAGAGAATATTTAGATGTAGCAGATATCGCGCCTTACCAGATACGATTTTTCTTAGATGGAGAGACCTTGAAAAGAGGACAAATACCGCCTAGTGGTGCTGGGCCAACCTATACATATAATCCGGCTGATGAGACGATAAAAATCCTTTCCTTGGATGTTATTAATGGCGCAGATAGCATTTTCACATATTATGATCAAGATGGAAATGAGCTTTCTGCCCCTGTTACTCTAGCAGCAGTAACTATGGTGGAGATAAATCTAACCTTTCAACAACTGAGTAATTCAAACCCTTTAAGGGTTAGCACTAAGGCTCAGCTGAGATTTAATAAAAACAACTTATGATTAAAACATTGCTAAAAAGAAAAAAAATTACCGATTTCATCAAGGAAAAAACTGGTTTGGCTCTAATACAAGCAATTATTCTAATTACTATAATCGCATCACTGCTGCTTGTCATTGTTAGTTTGACACTTTTAGGTCTCAACGTTGCTAAACAGGGAGTCCGGCAAACTTCGGCGCTTGACGTTGCTGAGGCGGGGGTGAATTATTACCTTTGGCATCTAGTCCACGCCCCAGAGGATCATAAGGATGGGAACGACTTTCCAGCCGATCCCCCATTCGGTCCGTATACTCACGATGTCACTGACAATACAGGCAAAAAAATCGGAACTTATACTCTTTGGGTTACGCCTCCCGAAGCAGGCGGCGATCTCGTGACAGTGGAATCAAAAGGGACGATAGAGGATGGAAATGAAAATCGCACTATTGTAGCTAAACTTGGGATCCCTACATTTGCCCAGTATGCGGTTGTGACGAATGACACGGTGAATCATATTCGTTTTGGTTTAGGTACCGAAGTATTTGGGCCTATTCACAACAATGGCGGCGTTCGTTTTGACGGTGTCGCCCACGATTTAGTAAGTAGTTCACTAGCTACTTATAATGATCCAGACCATCCTGGCGGAGTTGAACCTGGAGTTCACACGCATCAGCCGGATCCAGACGAAGTCTTTTTGGGAGGAACTGCGTTTCCTGTACCGCCAGTCGATTTTGGGCAAATAAGCTCAGAACTTGACGATCTTAAAACCCGAGCACAAGATAATGGGATTAATTATGAACCGTCTGGGGCTAGTGGTTACCATATAGTGTTAAAAACTAACGATACTTTTGATATCTATAGGGTCAACTCTACAACTGCTAGTTGTAGGAACCCTGGAAATGATTGGCAAGCAACAGATGGAATAACAAATCAAACCTTGATTTCCGGTAGCGTACCCTTTCCTAATAACGGTGTGATATTTGTCGAAGATAAGCTTTGGATTGACGGAAAGATCAATGGGGCAAATCTTACCATTGCTGCTGCTACACTACCGGACAATCCTGCTACATATAAATCGATAATTATTAATAACGATTTGGAATACACGAATTACGATGGTACGGATAAAGTTGGACTAGTTGCTCAGGGAAATGTGTCAGCCGGTCTTTTCAGCGAAGGAGCTTTTACAGGGACAGACGATGAGAAGGAGCTAAGGGTAAATGCTGCTCTAATTGCTCAAAATGGTCGGGTTGGCAGAAATTACTTTCACAAAAACTGCAGTAGTACTTACTACCAACGAAATATAATTACTGTCTACGGAGCAATTGCTACAAATCAACGATACGGGTTTACATGGATATGCGGTAATGCTTGGACCGAAAACGATAGCTGTGATAGCGGTTATAAAGATAGAAACGTAACTTATGATCAGTATCTAAGCGCAAACCCGCCGCCTTATTTCCCAAGAGTAGGCAATTACGCTATTTTGGATTGGCGGGAAAGGTAACGTTTAATATAAGGCAATTCTTGCTTTGAAGTTGCAAACAAGCGATCGAGTTGTTACGATTAGGATAAATCTGCCATGCTTCTTTCTAAGAAGAAACAAAAAGATATCAACTTAATCCCCGAGGCTGAAAAGCCTCTCAGAGCTGCCAAGGCCAAACTTGTAACAATCGTAGCCGTCCCTATACTAATAGGAATATTCATTCTTGTAGGTGTCGTATTTGTTGGGCTAAGTTTCTCAGAAGAGAATAAGGCAAAAGGGCTTTCCGCCGAGTTGGATGACAAATTAAGCCAGTGGCAACAGGTAGCAGAGGTTGCGACAAAAGCAGGTGCAGTAAAGGCTAAATCGGCGCAGCTAGGTGATGTGAGGGATTCGAATCAAAATCTCGCAACAAGTTTAGATAAAATTAGAAAAAATGTGCCGAGTGCGGTTAAATTTGAATCTCTGTCAGTAAAAAGTACAAATGCCTTGACTGTTCAAGCGACATCAACTAGCCCGGCGCAGATTCACCAGTTTGTAGACAGATTAAAATCAGAACAAGATTTTTTTGAAAAAGTGAGGATTGCTTCCTTAGTAAAAACCTCTGATGGTTACATTTTAAATTTGGATTTGACTATTAAATAGTAAGATGAAAAACATAAACGATTTATTTAAACAAGCTTACGTGGTAGTTAGCGCTGGAATCGCTGTCGCAATAATTTTGGCGGTCGTCATCACCCTTTTTGTTATTGTGCCATTTTTTAGTTCTTGGCAACAAGGCATAGAACAGAATGCCCAAACACAGCTGCGTTTAGAAAAAATAGAAAACAATCTTTCGGCAGTAGAGAGTCTAGATACCTACGAAATCGAAGCGTTAGCTTCCAAGTTAGATTTGATTCTGCCTAGCGAGGACGATACGCTTAGATTTTTTACCCTAGCTGAAAAAGTCGCTCAAGCTAGCGGTATGAAAGTTTCCGCTGCTCAGGCGGAAGTAAAAGTACCCGCACCGCAAGTTTCAACCCCTCCGCCTTCAGCGTCTGATAAAGAAGCTGGCGAGGCCCCATCCCCTTCAACCGGGGGTGGTACTGCTGCAACCGGTCAGAGCGGCCAAGTTTCCACTGGTTCAGGGGGCGGTTCAAGCGTAAAGATTTCGTTCATCGGATCTTTCCCAAGCCTTTTAAAATTACTAGCCAATTTTGAAAAAGCCGACAGGGCCGCCTTGATTACTAGCCTTTCGATAACTGAAGATCAAGAAAAAACTGCTATCACTGCGGCGATTGATTTTTCTCTCCCTCTTTCTAAAGCGGGTGAGGAAGCAGACGCCGAAAATATAGCTCTGATAAATCGTCAGGAAATATCGTCGCTACAAACAATTCTTGATAGTATTGTGTTTACGGCTTCGCCTGCCAAAGGTCCTGTGGGTAAAACAGACCCATTTAAGTAGAAAATTTAAATTCGATCACATCACCGTCGGCTATTTTGTAATCACGGCCTTCCAGGCGGACCCAGCCTTTTTCCATCGCCTTCTTCCAAGAGGTCGTCTCAACCAATTTTTCCCAATCAACGACTTCTACCTTGATAAATCCCTTTTGCATATCGGTGTGGACGATCCCGCTTGCACTGAGGGCTGTCTCACCAGCCCGAAGTGGCCAAGCTTGGGCTTGTTTCCCGCCGACAACAGTGAAAAATGTAATTAGATCCAACAGCGAGTAGCAGAGTGTAATTACTTTCTCCAACCCAGACTTGGAAACACCTAGTTCTTTCAGATATTCTCTCGCTTCGTCTTGCGACAATTCGGAAAGTTCGCTTTCGAGCTTGGCTGATATTTTTACAGCACCTACGATTGATGTTTTGGGATCGGCCAAATCCTTTTCGTCCACGTTGACTACGTAAATAGTTGGTTTTTCAATCCCAGCGAGTTGGAGTTCTTCCTCGACGATTTTTACATCTCTTTCTGGGTTTGGAGACCCTTCATGGTGAACGACGTTTGGGTTGTGGAAGGCTCGTACAAGGTGTAAGAGGGCATCTACTTCTCGAATGTGGCCTAGAAATTGGTTTCCCAAACCCTCGCCTTCGTGGGCGCCTTTTACAAGGCCGGCGATATCAATAAATTCAATTGCGGCCGGAACAATTTTTTCGATGCCAGTCGCCTTTGAAATCGCTTCTAACCGTGGGTCTGGTGCTTGGACGACTCCGACATTTGGTTCAATCGTTGTAAACGGATATTCCGCTACATCCGCAATCTGCCGCTGGAGTAGGGCATTAAAAAGTGTACTTTTACCGGAGTTTGGCAATCCAACTATCCCGACTTTCAGCATTTAACCCCACCTTTTGAAACCAGTTTCTAACAAAAGTTAGTAATCGACTTATATTATACTTGTTTGTTAGATTGTAGGTCTATGGATGACGAAGGTCTGAAGGCAATTGGAAATATTATTGATAAAAAATTTGGTGAAAAACTTAGTCCTCTAAAGACTGATTTGGGAAAAGTGAAGAGTGATTTGGTGGAAATTAAGGAAACGGTCAATGCAAATAACGTTTCTCTAATAAAGTTAGAAAACACCATCGGAGTGTACAAAGATGCATTAGATGTAGAACGAAAGAGAATCGATAGACACGATGGGCGTTTGGAAGTAATTGAGAAAGTTTGGAGTTAAACCCCTAAAACCCATTTTAATTAACTTCTTCTACTTTAAGCGTTTCAGGAAGATTCTAACCTTTTCTACTTAAAAGGCAATTTTTTGACAAATAGGCGGTTGCTGGGTACAATGCAGCCTACAGAAGTAGACTGCTAACGCTTGAGATTGGGAGGGAGGTTTCACTTGAGTAAAGCCCGGAGGAGAGGTAGAAACTGGAGGCCGCCACCGCCGAGTGGACGGTCCGGCCGTCGAGCCAGGCAACGGAGAAGAGGCGTTGGTAACGGTGGATCAGCAAACGCTGTGGTTGAAGAACCCTCTAGCGGTGGCGCTGCTTCATCACAGTTACCGCCAAAACCGCCACTGTCAGGGCAGACGCTGTTTTTGCCTGAGTCTGTAATGGCGACGGATGGTACTAGAGCTCCCTGGGGCTTTCTCTCCTTAGTGATTTCCAGCGCGGTCGAAAAAGTTCGACGAGCTTTGGGATGGGATTTCTGCGAGGAGGAGCTGGACGAGGAATCAAAAACCGAAGACAACCGGGTACCCAGGATATTGGCTAGGATGGACCAAATCCTGGATCTTCAAGAGGAAGCCTGGAGAGAGGGGGAGCTGGATAGGGCGGAACTTCTTCAGAAAGCGTACGGTTATCTGAAGGACTTCCTGCGAAGAATCGATAATGCTGCCATGTGAGGCTTGTTTCCATTGCGGAGGCAGGCCTCGACCCGTTTTTATAATTTTTTATTCCCAGCGGTTGCAGCGTACGAGCAATCTTGTTGAAGAATTGCGAAGTATGCTATACTGACGCCTGAAATGGAACACGAATACGAACTTGTGGTGGTAACTAGCGCAGATTTGACTGAGGTAGATCGCGAGAAGATACTAGAACAAATTAAAAAAGCAATCGAATCTGAAAAAGGCAAAGTGACCGACACACAAGACTGGGGTAAGCGGGAGTTGGCCTACAAAATCAAAAAAAATTCCCACGGTTTTTATTCCCAGGTCACCTTTGAAGCAAATTCCAAAACGCCTCAAGTCTTAAACTCAAAGTTTAGGTTGATGGATGAGCTTCTACGTTTCTTGATTCTTAGGAAGGAGGGTGAGAAGGTTGGAAAAGTTGTAAGTAATAAGTGATAAGTTGTAAGTGATTATCTTTAAGTAGATTTGGGGAGGTGGTAGGGGAGCGACAGCTAGGAAAAAAATATAAGGAGAGGAATTATTGAACAAAAATACTTATAACTTTGGACTTAGTACTTAAGACTTATAATCGCGAGATATAATTTATTGATTTAGGAGGTATATATGTCGGCTAGAAGCTTGAATAGAGTGCTACGTAATTCGAAACTTTCAGTTTCTCAGTACTCTCACGCTCTGCGACCACTTCGTGGGCTAAAAGTTATGTTGATAGGAGGTAATTATGTCAGCTAGAAGTTTAAACAAAGTTATGCTTATTGGTAATTTAACTAGGGACCCGGAGCTTCGTTATACACCTAGCGGTACCGCAGTCTGTTCGTTTCGAGTGGCAACAAACCGTAGCTGGACACCAGCAGATGGCAGCGAAAGAAAAGAAGAGACCGAGTTCCATCGTATTGTCGCCTGGAACAAACTTGCAGAGCTTTGTTCTCAGCTGCTTGTCAAGGGTCGAAAAGTTTATATTGAAGGCCGGTTGCAGACTCGGAGTTGGGAGACACCTGAAGGTGACAGAAGGTTTGCTACCGAGGTAGTAGCAGAGGATATGGTGGTCCTTGACTCGCGACGGCAAAGCGAGGAAAAGGCTGAAGGTGAAGTTGAGGAAGAACGGCCATCAAACGATGTAAGCGAAGAAGCAGTAGGAGTAGCCAAAGAAGGAGTTGGAGCAAAAGAAGAAAAACCTACAAAAGCTTTGAAAAAAGAAGCGAAACAGGTAGACAAAGAAGCAAAGGATGAATCGAAGCCAGAACCTAAAGAGGAAGAGGATAAGGAAATCGATGTAGACGACATACCTTTCTAGATCGCTAAAGCGATCTACGGCCACTATATGTAATATAAAATTAATAATTTGTATTCATGAAAATGGTTAAAATAAACCGAACTTATCGGACAAAAGTCTGCCTTTTTTGTAAGAATAAAAATGTGCCCTTCTACCAAGATGTCGAAACCTTGAAGAGATTTACTACTGAACGTGGTAAAATTTTAAGTAGGGCAAAAACTGGTACTTGTGCGCCACACCAAAGAAAGCTTTCGGCTGCTATTAAGAGGGCAAGATTATTGGCGCTTTTACCTTTCGTTCCCAAGGTCTAACCAAAAGGGTTTTGGTTTCCGAAAATTTACTTGGTTTATGCCAGATCAAAAAGTAATCACAATCGATATTGGAAGTGCCTGGACCAAGGTTTTTTTGGTGAGCCTAGATTCTGAGAACACCGTGAAAATAGAAAAATCTGCACGGCTGCCAACTTCTTGGGGAGATTTTTCACTGGCCACTAACTTACTACTTTCAAAGATTTCTGAAAACGGTGTTCCTAAGATATTTGTTAGCCATTTTCTGGAGATTGAAAAGTTAGCCAGCAAGCTAGGTGGAGATTTTGTCAATGAGCAAGCTGCAGCAGTTGCTTTGGTAAAATATTTTAAAAATCCCGGTGAAAACTTTTTTATTCTGGATGCAGGAGCAAGTAATCTGCGAGAGGCTTTCCAGGCCGAAAATATAGGTAAGTATCTCACTTTCGCCGCCGACCCACTTTTTTTAGAAAATTTTATTGGTAAAAAAAGATTCAAACCGCGTTTGCTTCCCCTCGATACAAAGGAACTAGAAATTGAGGAGGCTTTTTTACGAACCAATTTTCAAGAAAAATTATCAGCTAGGAATGAGAAAAATGTGAGTTTAATCGCTCTCACAGGGGGAATGATTTCTGGTACACCAAGACTTTCAAGAGTAGCCCTTATTTTATTAGATGTTTTGGGAAAAGAAGAAATAACCCAAGTAGTTTTCGACCGTGAGTTTTTCTTACCTAGCTTCGGTGCACTGCTGACTACCTACAAGCGACTCCAGACTGCCCAGTGCGGGGCGTGGTTGGAGCGTCTTGGTACCTTTGTTTCGCTTGGTGAAAGCATAGCGATCGAACTAGACTGGGGTTATTCGCAACTTCAGAAAGTTGAACTCGCAGCTGGTGAGATCTCACTTATTCCAGCGCCAAGCGAACAGAAAATTAAACTCACACTTGCTTTGGGAAATAAAGAAAAAAAGAGGTTCGATATAGTAGGTGGTAGCTTGGGAATATTACTTGACGCACGAACTAAACCTCTTCCACTTGTCTTTGGCCAAAATGCGTCACGGAATTTAGTAGCTGGTTGGCTAAAACAAATTGAAGAAGCGGAAATCACGAAGGAGGCTTTTTGATCTGCCCGATTACTAAAAGAATTGAAGAAGAAAAAAAGTTTCTTCTAGACCGAGTTTATCCTGGTAGTTGCAAACCGGCAGTGAAGACAGGTCAACAGGTTACCGAGGCCGACATTATTGCTCATTGTGAGGTAAGTGCAGGACAGCGCTTGATTAAAATTGCGCACGCTCTTGGAGTTTCCGGAGAAAATGTTGAGCGATATCTTACGCGTAAGGTTGGCGATCGTATCTATGAGGGGGAAATAATTGCTCGTAAGAGGGGTCTACTTGGAGTGGGCAAAAAAGAAATCAAGGCGCCTGTTGACGGACTGATCTCTGAGATTGACAGTCGTGGAGATCTGATTTTAAAGTTTTTGCCAAAACCAGTGCGCATGATCTCCGGAGCCAGTGGGAAAATACAGGAAGTTTCCGAAAATAAGATCTCTATCGCCGCAACCGCCACAAAAATCCACGGTTTCGTTTCGCTTGGCACGCTGCGCGAAGGATTAATTAACGTCATAGGACCAGCTAACGAATTTATCATACCATCTACAATAAAATCGGACTCGAAAGGCAAAATATTGGTCGGAGGTGCGCTGCTCGAAAAAAGTGCTTTGGAAAAAGCTGTTACCCTGGGAGTTACAGGGATAATTACTGGCGGAATGAACTACCGAGATTTCGAAACTCTAGGTGCTGGAGGAGATGTTGGAACAAGTCTGATGATAACAGAAGGGTTCGGTACAGCACCGATGGGTGAGGATATGCTGAAATTTTTTGAAAGTAAGCAGGGACGGCTAGGATTTATATCCGGAGAAGAAAACGCCCTTTTTATTCCCGAGTACGTAGAGGCGAAGGCGCCAGGTATAACCACTTCGCAGATTTGGAGGCAGCTGCAGGTTGGAGACAAAGTGCGCTTCTTACGTACAGGCGGTAGTAGTTTGTTAGGGACGGTAAAGGAATTGCCAGGAGATCAAATTCTCAATTCTGGTATACTGACCGAAGTAGCACTTGTCAGCCTTGGGTCCGGTGAAGAAGGTCTTTTTCCGGCGGCTAATTTGGAGATTATTGAATAGGGATTAGTTTACGGGTTAGAGAGCTTATGGAGCTTACAGGAAACCAACGAAAAAAGAATATAGCTAGGTGGGTTTCAAATCAAATACCAAAGGCTATTTCTATAATTTTAATCTTTGCGTTTGGTGTTTGGGTGGGGCAAAATGTTGCTTTACCTTTTGGGTCAAATCAGGCTCCAGTTTTTAGAATTCTTAATAAAAATACACCACAGCACGTCCAAGTTGATTTTGCGCCATTTTGGAACGTCTGGGATAAAATTTCTACTGACTATCTTGAAAGGGCGCGGCTAGACCCCCAGCAACTTTTATACGGGGCAATCTCCGGGATGGTTGATGCGGTTGGGGATCCCTACACCGTTTTTCTTAATCCAGAGCAAAACGCAGAATTTGAACTTGCACTTTCAGGTACTTACGAAGGGGTGGGTATAGAACTTGATGTACGTAATGATCAGTTAGTGGTGGTGGCACCAATCGAAGGAACTCCGGCTGCCAAAGCTGGTGTGGCTGCGGGCGACAAAATTTTAGAGATCGATGGGATTAACACGTCTACTTTGACTATTCAGGAAGCAGTCCAAAAAATTCGTGGCAAAACAGGTAGCAGGGTCGTGTTTAGACTACAGCGAGACACTAAGGTTTTTGATGTAAAGCTCACCCGCGCTAAAATTACCCTTAAAAGCGTTGAGTTTGAGGATTTAGGTGGGGGAATAGCACAGATAAAAATTATTCGCTTTGGTGATAACACATTGACCCAGTGGAGTAAGGCTGCGAATAAAGTTGTAACTCGCGGATACACAAAACTAATTTTAGATTTGCGCAACAATCCTGGTGGTAGACTCGATTATTCTATTTCCATCGCTGGAGATTTCCTTTCCAAGGACACCACGGTTGTTATTCAAGAAGATTCTTCCGGTAGGCAAGTTCCAGCTAGATCTGAGAGCGACGCGAAACTTGGGAACGTAAAAGTGGTAATTCTGATAAATAAGGGGAGCGCTTCCGCCAGTGAGATTGTTGCTGGAGCCTTGCGAGATCAGCTTGGTGTGAAGTTAGTCGGTGAAGCTACTTTTGGGAAAGGGACGATACAAAAAGTCGATGATCTTGCCGGCGGTGCCGGTCTCCACATTACGTTTGCCAAGTGGCTGACCCCCAAAGGGACGTGGGTGAATCAAAAAGGTCTGAAACCTGATATCGAAGTTAAATTAACTGAAAAAGACATTGCTGCCGACCGAGATCCGCAGCTAGACCGCGCTAAACAACTCCTCCGTTAAGACTACTGACAGGGAGACTCCCTGTCATTGCTTGACTGATCAGCCAATTTGATATAAGATCCGCCTTACCTTGCCCGCAACGGGCACATTTTCATCGGAATAGTTGTAAGGGAGGAGTATCGTGAACGAGCCGATCGAAGTTCTTATCGCTGGCATGGGTGGTATGGGCACCGAAGTAGCCAAACGATTACTCTATCAAAACCATGTGGGGTTCCGTTTGCTACCGTTCGCCTTGACTGGAGCAGACGACACTAGACCAAATGTGTCGATTGCCGGCTTTCCAATCAAACTCGTTCGGCCGGAAGGCCACCGTGATGTGTTGCTGGCCAACCCCCATGCCATAGTGGTGGATTTCACCTGGTCTGACGCTATTGCCCGCAACGCGGAGCTTTATGTAGAAACCGACCACAACTTCGTCATGGGCACCACGGGTGATCAAACACACGCGAGATTACCATTGCGAAAGCCCAATTGTCCTGTGTCAGCCGTCATTGATGTCAACATGGGAATTCCGCTGGTGGTGGTTAAATCCATGTTGGAGGCAGCAGCGGAGTTTTTCCCGGGCTCTCTGGAGAGTTACACCCTGACGATTAAGGAAAGCCACCAGAAGACCAAGAGAGGTGTCTCTGGTACGGCTGAGGCTTTCCGGGAGTTGTTCGGGGAATTGGGCGCTCAGATGGCTGGGGACATCGAGTCTATTCGGGATCGGGAGGAGGGTCACGGATACCACTGGTTTGCCTTACGGAGTACAGACGGAACCGTTTCGGTCGAAATTAACACGAAGGTCGACGG
>DASVHF010000059.1:0-14892 GCA_036382695.1 Candidatus Nanoarchaeia archaeon
CGAAGGCCTTCCCTTAGGTGAGGTTCTCGAAGTCTTCCGGCGCAGAGGTGAGGACCTTCAGGCTGTAGTGCAGCACTACAGGAGAGACTGGGTAGCACTCTCGAAGGCAGTGCTCGCCGTGGCGATCGTGATGGCTCCTTACTTCCCACCGCGGCAAAACGGAGCAAGCAAGGTCGAACAAGTCGTCTGAACCAACCCGATTCAGCCTGAGCACCGCGCCCACAACAACACGCGGTGCTTTCTTCATTTTTAAAACCTTTTCTCCTTTGTTTAGTATTTAGTATATGGAATGCCGCAGCAGTTGAGAGTACATAAGTTGTCTTCGGACGAATGCCCGAATGAATTTATTTGCGGAGAATGCTTAGCTTTAGCGCAGTAGCCGAGAGTACTTAAATTTTAAACTATGCGAAAAATTGATTACGGAGGATGCTATACTATTAAGGATTATGCCGGAAAATCTAGTTGTCGTTGAGAGTCCAACCAAAGCACGGACGCTTTCCCGTTTTCTTGGAACTGAATATAAAATCGAGGCTAGTATGGGTCATGTGCGCGATTTGCCGAAGGCCAAACTAGGTGTTGAGATTGAAAGGAGCTTCGAACCACAATATGTCATTCCTCGCGCTAAAAGAAAGGTGGTTGAGCATCTTCGTGACGTAGCACGCAAAGCATCAAGAGTAATTCTTGCCACGGATCCGGATAGGGAGGGCGAGGCGATTGCATGGCACATCCAGCAACTTGTTGCTGGAATGAAAAATGCAGAATTAAGCCTGCCTGCCGGTAAGGCAGGAATTAAGAATGAAAAAAAGAAGAAGAAAGAAAATTCTAAATTCAATCGAATAGTTTTCCACGAAATCACCAAGGAGGCTGTTGAGAAGGCGCTGAGAGAGCCGAGAAAGCTTGATTTGCGGCTAATCGATGCACAGGTGGCCCGGAGAGTGCTAGACCGTTTGGTAGGCTACAAACTTTCTCCACTGCTTTGGAAAAAAGTGAAAAGCGGTCTTTCTGCTGGTCGTGTTCAGTCTGTTGCCGTTAGATTAATTGTCGAGCGGGAGCGGGAGATCGAAGCCTTTAAACCACAGGAGTATTGGAGCGTCAAAGCACTGCTTCGAAGTCAAAAGGAAGCAGAGCTTGGCCCTTCGGACGCAAAGATCAAAAATCAAAAAGAAAAAGAATTTGAGGCGAGTTTGGTTAAGATTGGTGATAAGAAAGCAGAGATAAAAAATAAGCGCGAAGCGCTTGCGATCCTTGCGGGTCTAGAAAAAGCAAGCTACGCGGTTTCTAATTGCGAAGAAAAAGAAGTCAAAAAATATCCCTACCCGCCATTTACCACCTCTACCATGACCCAGACTGCCGCGAACTCGTACGGATTTACTGCCAAAAAGACGATGAAACTTGCCCAAGATTTATACGAGGAAGGTCTGATTACTTACCACCGTACTGATTCTGTGAATCTGGCACCAATAGCACTTGCCACCGCAAGAAAATATATAAAAGAAGTATACGGAGCCGATTTTCTCCCACCATCCGCTCGTGTTTATAAAACAAAAAGTAAATTGGCTCAGGAGGCTCACGAGGCCATACGACCCACTAAAGTGGGAATGACAAACGACAAATTACAAATGTCAAACGACCATAAAAAATTATATGATTTGGTTTGGAAACGGTTTGTTGCCAGCCAGATGGCTGAGGCCATCTACGATCAAGTGTTATTAGATATAAATGCTACCAACTCTCAACTCCAAACTGCTGATTATTTATTCAAGGCTAGTGGATCAGTAATCAAATTTCCTGGATGGCTCACGATTTACGGTAGGAAAAAGGGAGAAGTAGCAGATCCCGATGAAAAACAGATCCCAGCTCTAGCAGTTGGTACGCCTTTAGACTTACTCAAACTTAGCCCAGATCAACATTTCACCGAGCCTCCACCAAGATACACGGAAGCTAGCCTGATCAAACTACTTGAGGAAAAAGGGATTGGTCGCCCCAGTACCTACGCGCCAATAATCTCCACCATACAAGAGCGAAATTACGTTGAGCTGGAACAGAGGAAATTTCGCCCTACACCACTTGGAGCTGCGGTAAACGATTTTCTAGTGAAAAATTTCCCTGGGATTGTCGATGTTTCTTTTACGGCTAAAATGGAGGATCAACTAGACGATATTGCGAATGGTGAAAAACAATGGGTACCGATAATAGCCGAATTTTACAATCCATTTTCAAAGGAGCTGGAAAAAACATTTGAGGAAAGTGACCGAGTAAAGATCTTTCCAGAACTAACAAGTGAAAAATGCCCCGAGGGCCATCCACTGGTTATTCGTTACGGACGATTTGGTAAATTTCTTGCTTGCGAAAAATTTCCAGAACACAAATTTACAAAAGGTTTTGAGGATAAAACTGACTCAGTTTGCCCAGAAAGTGGCGATCCAGTAGTAATAAAAAGAACAAGAAAAGGGCGTCCGTTTTACGGCTGCGGTGGTTATCCAAAATGCAAATGGATGAGCTGGCGACTGCCGAAAAAGGTGTCGGAAACCTCGTCTTCCCCAAATTGACATTTTTATTGATGTGTTAAAATATGTAGAAAATTAATCTGCCATGATAGAAACGCTAATTTTTGTAACTCTTTTTCTGCTTTCTGCTTTCTTTGCTTCTAGCGAGACTGCGATTTTTTCGATCAGTAAATTCAAACTTCATTCATTAGTCAAAGAAGGCAGATCCGGGTCTGCCGCCCTGCAAAGGCTAAAAAACAACCCAAACCGACTTCTCGCTACGATTTTAGTTAGTAACAATTTAGTCAATATACTTATTGCTTCTTACGCAACATTTTTAGCCACCCGTGCCTTTGGATCAGTTGGAGTGGGTGTTGCGACTGGCGTTGTGACTATATCACTCCTTATTCTTGGCGACACTTTGCCAAAAAGTCTAGCAGCTCACAATAGCGCGTCAATCGCCCTTTTTGTGGCACCCGCGCTGGAAATCGTCGGCTTTTTTCTTTATCCTGCAGTTGTTGTGCTTGAAAAAATCTCCTCGTTTTTCACCCACCTATTTTCTACCCATTCGCCGGTAGTAACCGAAGAAGAGCTCAAGAGTGTGATTGCGATTAGTGAAGAAGCCGGACTTTTAGGACGCGATGCGGCAGAAATCATGGAAAACGTAGTTGAGTTTGAGGACGTGCGGGTAAGTGAAGTAATGACTCCTGAGATTTCGGTTGTGTATTTAGATGGGGATAAAAGTCTTCGGGAAGTAATGGATGTGGTGGTAAAAACAGATTACTCCCGATTTCCTGTTTTTGAGGGAGACGAAGAAAATATCATCGGAATATTTGACATCGATTTTGCCCTGAGGGAAATCCAAAAGCGAAGTTGGGATACAAAAATAAAGGAGCTGACGGTGCCACCTTTTATTGTTCCAGAAGGTAAAAAAGTGGCTGATCTCCTCTCCGATTTCGCAAAGTTGAAGAAAAAATTTGCTTTAGTGGTAGATGAACATGGAAGTTTTACGGGAGTGGTTTCGCTGGAAGATATTTTGGAGGAGATAGTCGGAGACATATTCGATAAAAGTCTGAAAGCAGATAGGGTGGTAAAGCCGATTGAAGGTGGTGGGTTTGAAATTAAGGGATCAGCAAGGATTTCTGACATAGAAGATGTCCTTCACGTGAATTTGAAGGGAGATGGTTTTACAACGCTTGCAGGGTTGATTGAGACTCAAATTGGGCGTATACCTCAAAAAGGCGAACGCGTGAGGCTAAAAAATTTTGAAATTGAAATCGAAGACGCCGATAATCGTTTAATCCACCGCGTCCGCTTATATCGTCTCCCAGCGATTTAAATTCTTTGCTACCTTTTGCCGAAAAGGTAGCACCAAAGCGGCCGCCAAACTACGGGAGCTGTTGGACTAACCAAAAAAGCTTCGGGACATCCTCTGGAATTCCCCCGATTAAATCGAGGTCAGTTCCAGTTTCCTCTTTGCTTTTTTGCAAGTCCAAAGACGCCGTCCTCGTAAGGCGGTTTTTTATTAGGTCAGAATCAGAGTACTTTAGCTTGGGTTCTATTAGTGTCGACTATTGCTCAAGCGCAGGGCGCGGGAATACATGAAAACTGAGAAAGTTTTGAACATATAGAGCGTACTACAGTGGTTGACATTTAACCTATAGTGTGTTAAAATGACTATGTCTGTCTAGCGAAAGCTAGGACAGAATTTTGCACCTTATATACGGCGGGTTTGGCCTTATTGCTAGTCCCGCCGAAGAGGCTTTTATCTTCGGGCTAAGGATGAAGGTTTCTTCGGCGGGATTTTTAGTAGGAGAGAACCGAATTGAAAAAAAGCCTCGAGCATACCTGCGCCGTCTGCAAAGGCGATGGTTGCAGGGAGTGCTTATTCACTGGTGCGGACGTAGACCCGATCGAGGTCGAGATCATCAGGGCCTCGTTCCCCATGCTCGTTCTGCCGCGACAGAGGTAGGAGGTGTACGAATGCGAGAGCTAGCGACTTCCTATCATCATGGTGGTCACGATCGCGGTCGTGGTGTTGGCAGCGAATACGCCTGCCCTGATCGCGATCAGTCGAACCGCCGAAGCGCTCACCATCCGGTGACGTATCCCCAATGAGGAGGCACAGAAAGTGAAACGCGCCGTCTAGACAACCGGGGACGGAGTACTGATAAGGGGATAAAACGGCAATCGGCACCCCAACAGTCCCGGCGATGTCGTGATAAACCTCAATTTCTCAAAATCCTGGGGGAAGTACTTAAGGAGCGAATCACTGCATTGCAAATTTACCTTAAGTCCAGGCGGGTACTCGGCGCGCAAGCTAAGAGACCTGCAACCTTCCACCAGCTTAAGTCTATAACCTGCTGGTTGTAGGGTTAAGAGGAGAGTTGAGACCCAAAGTTTCGACTCTAACGGCCTAATAATGAGGAAGAGGAGGTGGAAGATGCAGGCCGTGTTGGTGACAGAACAGCTGCTGCCTCCGGAAGAGGCAATGGCACGCTTCGTCATGCTAAGCGCTGCGACCCTTTCTATACGGGAAGGCTCTCTTACGCTTACGCTGAAGCGAAGGGATGGTAGGGTGGAAGGATTTATAGAGGCTGCTGGTCTCGAGATTCCTTTCAGTTCACCAGGCCAATTCGGAAAGTGAGGAGGTGAGAGGATGAAGGGAATGGTTCTTTCTTTGTTGAGAACAGCGATCGTTCTTGCAATAGCAATAGGCGTAGCGGCTTATCTGCTGTTCCAGCCGACGATCGAAGCTCTCCAACGCAATCCGTGAAAACCGAATACACGAACTTCGCGGCGAGGTGGGACTGCTTTCGAGCAACTTCTCCGCCTCGCCGACAACACCTTTTATTCTTATTTTCCACAATCACATCTTTTTAATAATTCCTAAGCGACCTTATTCTTTGCAGCTTGGTTGTATAATAGGGCGAGCAAGCTGGGAAGGAGGTCAACGTGAAAGCTATTGTCGTTATTCTCACACTGGTAGCGCTTGCGGCGATAGGAGGAGGTTCGCTTCTTTCGGCCCGTGCGTTTGGCTGTCTGGAAAACTTCCCAATTGGGATTCTGGACAGACCCGATCAGTGGAACGAATATCTACAGGCGATAGGTGGCGTGTTTCTCGCTCTAGGCGGTTTGGTATTTATCCTGCTAATTCCCCTGATTCACTCCGCCGGTCAGCAAATAGATGGAAGGGACCAGATGAGACGGCTGATTACTAAGAGAGCCTTCTGTGGTATGGCGACAATGAGGCGAGAAAAAGGCCAGGTGCTATCCGAATACCTGCTGATTTTAGCCCTTATCGGGATAGCAGCAGTTGGAACTCTGGTGGTACTCGGTCTTATCTTCTAGCAAGATAATCAAGGAGGAGAGGTGTGAGACGCGAAAGCGGAAATCGTAGAGGGATGAGAGAGAGCGGTTGGGATCTGCTCCATGTTCTGATGATGATCATGGTGCTAGGCCTGCTGGCTTTCCTGGCTCTCATGACCTATTTCCTAGTCACAGACAATCCTGCTTTGCAAGAGCAAAGTCGCCAGGGAGAACCAATCAGAGAGATGATTGTCAGCCCCGTGGATGTAACTGCGGGGCCGATCGCATTTTAGGTATAAAAACGGGGCTTGCATGGTTGCTGTATAATGTTTACAATAGTTTTTGTAAGGGTTGATAGATCATATTAATCCAAGGGTACCTTGATTGCTTCAATAAATTAAGTTATCCCCCAAGACAAGGTCACTATCGTTTTGATGTTGTTTTGAGGGAACCGTTGACTGTCATCGCCTGATCCTCTTGACTCTTGACTGTGGTCTTGTAGTTAGGGATGAGTCAAGATAGTGAACGGTCTCTGGTGGAGTCGATGACTTGGCCGAGAGGCAAGAAGTTCCGAACCCGCTTACTCGCCCTTAATCACGGAGGGGAGAGAAGACCCTTTGCGTAAGCAGGGTTGTCAGCCTCACCTTCAGGAGGGCTGTAGCGAGCGGTTATGGAGCATCACAAGTTGTCGGTTCTAGTGGTAAGGGTCCGAGTTTACAAGGAGGGAGGACAACCTCTAGCGGTAAGCTTCTTGTATCGCAAGGAGGGGGCAGAGCTCTTGCGAGCATCATCTGACGGACTCGCCAAACCCTAGGCCTAGGTTCTGAGGTATCAACACCACCTTACGTAGCTTCAGGGTCTAGGCCACGGACGCGGTAGAAAGAAAGATATTCCGAAAACCGAATATCGAGAGATTTCGATCGGTTCGCGCGTCAGTAGTAGCCGTTTCGCATCACCTCAACGAGCTCGCGTAAGCTTGCCAAGAGGTCCTGCGTAAGTGTAAATGCTGCTTGACCGCTATGCGTTAGCACGCCGATCCCCACCTCAAAGCTGGTACCGTCCGTCGGTGCGTTGCTTTGGGGTCTCTCCAAACCCTTCTTGCTCGAAGGAAGGTTTGGAACAAGAAATCCCGATCTAGTCGGGGTTTTTTGTTGGAAATAATACTTTCTTGCTGCTCACTGATATTTGGGGAGTTGTCAGAAATACCCTGTAATGCTATTCTAAACCCGCCACTTAAGGAGGGTTTCGAAGGTTAATGGTCCTTTCTGACAAAGACATTCTCAAATATTTAAAAGCCGGTAAGATAAAAATTACTCCAAAACCAAATCTTGCAGAGCAACTTGGCCCGTGCACGATCGATTTTCACCTAGGAAAAACCTTCAAAATCTTTGATCACTCCAAAGTTCCTTATTTTGACCCACGCCAAGCAAAACTTTCCGAAAAAACCATGAAGGAAATAAAAGTGCCGGAAGGGGAGCCGTTTATCATGCGCCCAGGAGAGTTTGTTTTGGCGAGCACGAATGAGAGTCTGGAATTAGGCAATGATCTTATTGGTAGGCTTGAAGGCAGAAGTAGTTTAGGGCGTTTGGGAATCATTGTCCACTCAACAGCCGCTCGCTTTGATCCAGGGTGGTTTGGTAAGCCAGTGATGGAGCTAGGAAATATTGGTGTAATGCCGGTAGCTCTTTATCCTGGTATGAGAATCTGTTCATTTACTTTTGAACAACTTTCATCCCCGGCGGAAGTTACTTATCGGGAAAAGAAAGGGGCAAAGTACGCTGGGCAAGCTAAACCAGAAGCGTCCAAATTGGCACAAGAATTTAAGAAAAGGAAGAATTAATTTATGGTACTTTCTGGAGCAACGATCAAAAAGTTAATTAAAGAGGGTAAGATAAAGATCGAGCCTTTTAACGCAACGGCGGTTGGAGCAGTAAGCGTAGATTTGCGTCTGGGGAATCAAGCACTCGATCCAGACAAGGGCAAACAAATCAATTTGCAAGATTACCACCTATCTCTAGATGAATTTTTACTAGTTAATACGATTGAAAAAATTACTCTGCCGAATAATTTAATGGCAAGGCTCATTCCTCGTTCATCGCTTGCTCGATTAGGTGTCCTGGTTACTTTTGATGCCGATCTGCTGCCGCCAAATTATTCAGGCAAACCGATTCTGACAATGAAAAATTTGTCGAAAAAACCAGTGCTACTCAGAGTTGGTTTAGCAGTTTGCCAAGTTTTGTTTGAAGAAGTTGACAGACCGGTAAAGGGTTATAAGTCGAGGTATACTCATACAAAAGTAGAACCAGGTAAACTTTAAAATATAAATTGTACCAAGCGTCAAGTATCAAGTATCAAGTATGGCTGCTTTAGGTGTAGATAAGATTAAGAAGTTGATTAAAGAAATTAATTTAGTGGAAAGTCTTGGCACGCGGGATTTGGAAAATCCTGAAGGTGCTGGTTTGGACCTACGGCTGGGGGAAATTTTCAAGATCAAGGGCGAAACATACTTGGGAGAGAAAACTCGAAAGACAGTCAGTAGCATTTCGGTGGCCAAGCACAATCCCAAAAAATCGACAACTTTTACTATTAAGCCAGGCGAGTTTTATTTGGTCCAAACCATTGAGCGCGTGAACCTGCCGGATTATTTGGTCGCCACGCTACATCCTAGGTCTACTTTACACAGATCAGGGCTTTGGCTAATGGTTACACAAGTAGCCCCTGGTTATCGAGGGACATTAAATCTGGGTCTAAAGAATACGGGAAATTGTGATTTTACCATTGAACTAGGGGCAAGGATCGTCCATATTATTTTCTGGGAAGTGAGTGGTAAAGGGGCTTCTTACCGTGGACAATGGCAAGGCGGCCGGGTAACAACAGAGAAAGAGGAACGACAGGTGTGACAGAGAGCCTAACAAGGCTTGATAAGGAGACTTCTTGTCACTTCTTGTTTCTTGTTGGGTAATCGGCCAAATTGGTGGTATTTGGCCGAATGGAATGTGGGCCAGTGACTACGAAGGAGACGGTAGGCGACTGACTACTAAAGTGGGCCACAATACTTAGAATACTTAGATTAGATTATGTCTAGAGAACATACACACCCAGAATATCAATACCTGAATCTACTGAGGGACATTTTAGAAAATGGTTACGAGAAACCAATTTTTGGTACGGATAATAGTGAGATAGGCGTTTTCGGCCGCCAAATACGCTTCGATTTAACTGAAGGTTTCCCTTTGCTTACCACAAAGAAGGTTTTCATGCGTGGTATTCTCCATGAGCTTTTGTGGTTTCTCCGAGGCGATTCCAACGTTAAATATCTTGTGGATAACGGCGTTCACATTTGGGACGACTGGGCATATAAGCGCTTCAAAGAAGCACAAATTAAAAATTCAAAATCAAAAATGAAAAATAACAAAGAAAAAAACAAAAAGGAGAAAAAAATTCTTAGTCAAGATGAACTCATCGAGAAAATTGCTACGGATACAAAGTTTGCAAAAAAGTGGGGGGAGCTAGGGCCAGTGTACGGTGCTCAATGGAGAAAATGGAAAACGAGTGACGGAAGAACGATAGACCAACTTAAGTGGGCCGTAGATAAATTGAAAAGAACGCCGGAAAGAAGGCATATAGTGCTTTCTGCTTGGAACCCCGAATTTATTTACGAAATGGCCGCTCCAGGTAAATCCATGGCGCTGCCGCCTTGTCATACAATATTTCATTTCAATGTTTTGGACGGCAAACTTTCTTGCCAGCTCTATCAGAGAAGTGCTGATATGTTTTTGGGGGTACCATTTAACATTGCAAGCTACGCTCTGTTGACCTTGATGTTTTCTCACGTGACAAATATTCCAGTGGGAGAGTTTGTTCACACCTTCGGCGACGTGCACATATATAAAAATCACATTGATCAAGTAAGGGAGCAACTTAGACGCAAACCCCGACCTTTCCCAATTATGAAATTAAATCCAAGAGTGAAAGATATTGATGATTTCAAGTTTGAAGATTTCACTCTCGAAAATTATGACCCGCACCCACCGATAAAAGGCGAGATTACCGTCGTTGGAGGATTTTAATGAAAGGACCGAAAGTTAGTATCATTGCTGCGATTTCCGAAAAGCGGGCGATTGGAAAAGGTAACAAACTTCTTTGGCATATAGGCGAGGATTTAAAGCGCTTTAAGAAAATTACTTTTGGTCATCTGGTGATAATGGGGCGAAAAACTTTCGAATCACTTGGTAGACCGTTGCCAAATCGGGCTAATATTGTCATAACACACGATGAGGCGTTCAAAGTCCCTGGAATAAGTGTTGCCCACTCACTAGAGAAAGCAATTGAGGATGCAAGGTATGAAGAGAAAGATGAGATCTTCATAGTTGGTGGTGGACAAATTTACGAACAGGGAATTAAATATGCTGATAAGCTATATTTGACCATTGTTGAAGGCGAATATGAAGCCGATACTTTTTTCCCCGATTATTCAGAGTTTAAAAGGGTTGTTTTCGAAGAAAAAAGAGAATCGGCTGGTTATAAATATAGATTTTTGGAATTGGAAAGATAACAAATTTCGTCATCTTTTCCGCAAAAGGCGACACCAAAGGCGCCGCCCAAACTTCGTCGGCTGTAAAACTTAAGAAAGAATTTGTATGAAAAAATTTAAATTGCCGAAGGAAATCAAAAAAGCCGCTACTCTGCTTGAAAAAATTGTCTCGGAAAGAATGAAAGGCGAAAATAGAAAAGATGCAGAATTTAGAGCGCTAATTCTCGGAACAGAAATTGGTGATCTACACAAGTACATCACCCATGATAAAGAGCTCAATAAAAGCGCCCGACCACACGGGTCAAAAGAAGATGAGATTTTGGCGTATGGTCAGGCTCTCATTCAACTTTTTGCCCTCGCCTTTTTAAGAAAGATCCCGATTAATAAAGCCCTGGAGCTGGCGATCAAAAATTGGTTGGATAGGGATTGGAAAATAAAAAAATCCGTGGTGTCTTACAAAGGCTTGATCAAAGGGATTACGGCCTATCCTGGTAAGGTTGAAGGAGAAGTCTTTTTGGCGGATGATATTTCGGTTCTTTCTTTTCCGGGGAATTTAATTTTGGTCGTCTCGTGTCTGAAGCCAGACCATTTCCCAATTTTAACAACCAACAAGCCTCTGGCGATTGTTACTGATCATGGCGGAATGACTTCTCACGGAGCGATTATCGCCAGAGAACTAGGTATAACCTGTGTTGTTGGGACCGGCGAAGCCACAAGAAAAATAAACCACGGAGCAAGGATAAGAGTGGAAGCTAGAAAAACCGGCGAGGCTAAAATAATTTTAGCGATCTAATTACTACAAACTATTTATCTTTTTCCAGTCTTTTTGTTCGATAGAAAAGGATATTTTCCCCACTTGTGTCCAAGCAGTATCTATGTAATATTGATAGTGCAAGAAAAAAAGGGCACATTAACTAGTGAACAAGGTCGCTGCAAGCGGCCTTTTTGTATTTTGGGAAGAGAGGCAGTAAGTAAGAAGGAGGGTGAGTTGCCGTTCGGTGAGAGTCTTGGACATGCTTGTGGTTTGTACACGGTCTTCGCGCCTAATGCGCCAGTAGCTTGGTTGACGGCGCGAGCTCTTGATGGACAGCAGACTAGGGGGCAAGAAGGCGCTGGGATTGCTACTACCGATGGCGAAGATCTGCATCTGAAGAAAGGCCGAGGGCTGGTGACTCAGGTCTTTCCGACTCAGAGATTAGTTAGGAAGCTAACAGGTTTCGCAGCGATTGGACACACCCGTTACTCGACAACTGGCCGAGATAAGGTCTGCAATGTCCAGCCGCTGAAAGTAGCCGGTCCAAACGGTGAGATCTGCCTTGGTCACAACGGCAACTTAGTGAACGCTCGTGGCCTCCGAAGAGAGCTAGAGGCGAACGGCGAGGCCTTCGAGACAACCACTGACAGCGAGATTATTGCTAAGCTTGTGACAAGGGCACCAGGAAGAACCTGGGTCGATAAACTCCGTTATGTGATGCCGCTTCTTAGGGGCTCTTACTGTGTATCGATTCTTACCAAAGACTCGGTGCTTATGGCCAGAGACCCAACTGGTAATAGACCACTTTGTATCGGCAAGACGAATAGCTATTGGGCAGCAGCGTCCGAGTCGGGTGTTTTCAACAACCAGCCAGTTGAGTTCTTCAGAGAAGTAGAGCCTGGCGAAATTGTCGTCTTCGACGAAGATGGAATGACCAGCCACCAGGGAATGATTCCCACGAGTCTCGGTATCTGCGTCTTCGAGCTGATTTACTTCATGAGGCCAGACTCAATTCTTCAAGGAGTAGAGGCATACGGAGTCAGGTACAGAGCGGGCCAGACTCTAGCAAGGAGTAACCCGACTCCTGCGGATTTGGTAATTGGAGTACCGAGAAGCGGTTTTTACGCCGCGGATGGTTATACCGCTGAGTCTGGTATTCCGGTAGCTCATGGGATAGTAGCTAATCTCCTATTTCGTGTTTTCCTTAATCCAAACCAGGCCGAACGCAAAATAAGGAATGAGTTGAAGTACTCGACGACGAGCATCATTAGTGGAAAACGGCTAATCGTCATTGACGATTCGATCGTACGGGGGAATTCTAACAACCGAGTGATACAAATACTGAAAATGGCGGGTGCGGCTGAAGTCCATATCCGCTCCACGTTTCCCCCAATCATCAAACCGTGTTATTTGGGCATAGACATGGCAACGAAGAAGGAGCTCATCGCCGCCAGATTTGGAGGGGTCACGGAGGAAGTAGAGGAGAAACTAGCCAGGCATTGGGATGTAGCCTCAGTGCGTTACCTGTCTGTGCCGGAGCTGGTGGAGGCCATTGGTTTACCAATGAACATGATCTGTCTTCGCTGTGTTGGTGGTAGATCGGCTGTTGAGCTACCAACCAGTTTCCGCAAAGAAGAATTCGAGGAAGTAGGGGCTGTCGCCTAATATTGGTGATGGTCCAAACGGTGTCTCAGAGGGTTCTGTTTCTTTCAGAAGCGGAACCCTTGCTTTTTTATACGCACATTTGTTAATATTGCCTCCAGCTTTATGATAAAGACGCCGACTCTTACCCAACTACTTGAAGCTGGTGTTCACTTTGGTCACCAAGCTCGTCGTTGGAACCCAAAAATGAAAAGATATATTTTTACCGTCCAATCCGGTGTTCATATCATTGATTTAGAAAAAACCCAACAGCAGCTCAAAGAAGCAGCAGATTTCATTAAAAAGGTAGCGGTGACAGGCGGTAGGGTAATTTTCCTAGCTACTAAAAAGCAAACAGCTGAAATCGTCAAATCCGAAGCCCAGCGGGCAGGAGCGATGTATCTGACCCACCGTTGGGTTGGAGGATTGCTGACCAATTTTGAATCGGTAAAAAAGAGTCTTGAAAAACTACCGGCTTTAGAAGAAAAATTAAAAGATGAGAGCTTGCGATTGACAAAAAAAGAACAACTCTTGGTCAAAAGGGAAATTGACAAGCTGACTCGTTTCATTGGTGGTATTAGAACACTGGAAAAATTACCAGACGCGTTAGTTATCGTCGATTCTCGAAAAGAAGAAAATGCGGTGAGGGAAGCGAAAAAAATGGAAGTTCCAGTAGTAGCTCTGGTTGACACCAACGCCGATCCGACCCAAATAGATTATCCAATTGCTGCTAATGACGACGCAATAAAATCAGTTACAATTGTCATTAAGACTCTCGCCGACGCTTATGAAGAAGGTAGCAGATTGGCAGAAAAAAAAGCGGCAATGGCCGATGCCAGCAAGGAGGCTGTAAGCACAAAGGTCGGTGGAAGTACTTGGACTCGAGAATAAAAATTTTATGACAAAGATTACAGCTAGTCAGATAAAACAGTTACGCAAAGAAACAGGAGCAGGCGTGATGGATGTACGGCAAGCTCTTGTTGATAGCGATGGTGATCCCGAAAGCGCTAAGAAAATCTTAAAACAAAAAGGTTTAGAGAAAGCGGCTCAAAAAGAAGAACGTACCACCGCGGCTGGTTTGATTGAAACTTATATCCACTCCGACGGAAGAATCGGTTCGATGATATATCTTGCCTGCGAAACCGATTTCGTCGCTCGAACGGATGATTTTAAAATACTCGCTAAAGAGCTAACTATGCAAGTAGCAGCGATGGATCCAAAAAATATTGATGAGCTTGTCAAGCAAGAATATATTCGTGATCCTGAAAAAACTATTAAGGAATTAATTGCCGAAGTGATTGCAAAAACCGGAGAGAACATCCAGGTCCGTAAGCTAGCGCGATTTGCGTTGGGAGATTAATCTCGTAAATAAATTTAATGAATCCTGTGAACCCTGACCAACTAGTTGACGATGCAAAAAGTAGGATGGAAAAGGCCCTTGCTCATTTGAAAGAGGAGCTTTCATCAGTTCGGACTGGAAGAGCTAGCCCAGCTTTGCTGGAAAATCTCAAAGTAGAAGCTTATAGTACGAAAATGAGTTTACGTGACGTAGCTTCAATCAACGCACCAGAGCCTAGACTTCTCGTTCTCCAAATCTGGGATCAGGCAAACGTGCAAGCGGTAGAACGCGCCATTCGTGACTCCGATCTAGCATTAAATCCAATAACCGAAAGCAATCTCATTCGGGTACCAATTCCCCAGCTCTCCGAAGAAAGAAGGCGTGAAATGACAAAAATCGTCAGCGACAGGGGCGAGAGTGCTCGGGTAAGTGTCCGCCAAATTAGAAGAGAAGCGATTGATAGTATACATGAGGCAGAGAAGAAGAAAGGCATTTCTGAGGATGAAAAATTCCGCACGATTGAAAAAGTGCAAAAGATTACGGAAGAGGTCACCACATCAATAAACAATTTAGCCAAGCAAAAGACGAGCGAAATACTCCAAATATAAATCTGAAATTCGAATTTCTAAATTCTAAACAATCTTCAAATTTCAACTATTTAAATAATAAGCTGCTTGAGACTTTGGGACATTGGAATTTAGCGTTTGTTTAGTATTTCGGATTTGGTGCTTAGGATTTATAATCGCAAGATTACATCTCGCGACTGTTTCTCTAACGAGATATAATCGCAAGATTACATCTCGCGATTGTTTCTCTAGCGAGATATAAT
>DASVHF010000060.1:0-6492 GCA_036382695.1 Candidatus Nanoarchaeia archaeon
CCGTGTTTTCCGCCTGCAAGGATAATTGCCGCTCCTGAAGCCGCCATCCCCACGCAGACCGTCTGTATATCAGGTCGGATATATTTCATCGTGTCGTAAATAGCAAGTGTAGAATGAACGTAACCACCTGGGGAATTTACATAAATACTGATATCTTTATCACTATTTTCGTTTTCAAGGTACAGTAGTTCCGCAATGACGATATTGGCCGTTTCATCAGTGATTGGCCCACCAATAAAAATAATTCTCTCCTCAAGCAGTCTGCTGTAAATATCATAAGCCCGCTCACCATGCGGATCTCGTTTTATGACCATTGGGACCAATTCCATAACTATAATCTATCCTCCATTAGTTCTATATCATATTTAATATAATTTCTCGTCCCTAGGTATGCGATTATATCAAATAAGGAAAAGTATTTCTAGAAATGAGATTTGGAGGACCTCGGCCAGAGCAGCGTAACCGAGGTCCATGTGGTTCTTTGCGCAACCTAGGCGTTTCGGATCTTCTCTCGCCAGGCCATTTGGGTTGCGGCCCAAAGGTCTGGATGGTGGTGTACCCAGCTTGTCACTGCGCCTCTTACGATTGGGTCAAACCGTCCCTCGCGCACGTACTCGGTGACAGTGACGAAGAGTCTCTCCTGACTTGTGACAACTGACTCCGCTGCTTGGTCAAGACTTAAGTGTACAGTAGCTTCATCCAGCATCCAACATCTACCTTTATCTCAACCACGGTTGTCCAGTTACCTCTTGGTAAATCTGGCCGAACCTGTTGTGGTCAGATGACTTGAGCGGCTCAAATTTGCCTACAAGGGCAAGTTCGGCTGCTGTGAATGGCGATCCACCGGTTTGCGCCCTAATTACAGCAAGTACGTAGGCCCGAAACCATTCATCACAAGATGATCGGTTAACCAAGTCCTCTCCTACTCTAATCAATTCCCCAGCGGGATCTGTTCATTTTGGCTTCCATTTGACCCGCGAGTGTTAGGGCTGGTGGTGGGCCAGCAGATTTGGGTTCTTCTTGCGTCCTGGTTCGATCCTCGGATTTGTCAGGCTCTGGGGACTGATTAAGCTCATCATGGCCAGATCCCTGAGAATTCGATACAAGCAGCCTCCTTTGCTCCTGGATCTCCAATTCCGATATTGGCGACCGGGGTAGGATTCGAACCTACAATTTCCGTATTGCGATTGCGGTGCCACAACCACTGGCTTCCCGGCCAAAATGGAGGGGGTAGGAATTGCACCTGCCAGCAAGAAGGTGAAGTCCCCTATTTTTGGGCCTCCTTTTCCCGCTTACGGGACCCTCCGTGAAACTAGATCACTCCGTAACTTTGAAATCTTCGTAGAACTTGATTTCTCAGATACTCTCGTGCTCTGCGACCACTTCGTGGACTAAAAAACCCCCTTGCGGGGGTTCGGTCTTGCTTAAATTTATTAAAAAAGCCTACAGCGCTTCCCCCGCAACAGTCTTTTGCTCCTTAATAAGGAGTGAAAAGACCATATTGGCGATTAGGAAGCGGTAATAATTCATTCTACTAAGGTAGATTTTATAAACGTGAGTGACCTCTGTCAAGAGGTTACTTAATTGTTATTGAGCCGGCTACTGCCTCGATTTGAATATCAAGACGGGTGAAAGCCTTGTCAAAATCCTTGGTTTTATACTCACTGTTTACTTTTTTAAAACGGTTAGCGATAGAAGTATTTTTTACTTTTGAATCTATCTTCACCCTAGCATCGATTTCCTTCGGAATTTTAATTACTAAAGAAGAAGCGCTAGTTTTTATTTTTGCGCGTGAGGAATAAAGATCGCCAAAAGTAATATCTAGGTCTGAAGCCTGGGAATTAATCTCTAAATAATCGATCCTCAGGTCCCTTAAGTCGATTTTCTCTTTCGATGCCCCGGTATTTATTTGAATTTCTAGAGGGATTTGTCCTGTTAGGAGAAGGTTTGTATTATTTCTAAGGCTAGATAGGAATGGTATTCCGGCTTGGGCATCCTGGGTTATTTTCACTATTTTCTGGCCGAAGCTTTCCTCAGTAGAAATTTTTGGTTTATTTGCTGCTTTACTAAAAGATATTTTTCCTTCAATTAATTCTGCAGAAGCAGTTGACGCTTTAATATTCAAATTTGTGGCGGGTAGGTCAACAATGATTTTAGCTTTTATTAGGGAACCTAGTGGTTCTGAGATGGTCAACTCATTGGTAGCAAGCGGGTTTCTGGTGAATGGATTAACGGCAAAAATCACAGGTATAAGGAAAATCAAAAGTAATAAAATAAGTGTTGTCTTCAGAGAAATCGGTTGACCAATCAAGTATTCGACACCAATCAAGATAAGAATCACTGGCCAAAATTTCCAAAGGTTTGTCCAAATTGACCAAGGTAAGATGCCGAAATTATTAAGAAGAAAGATTCCCCCCAAAATTATTAAAATAATTGGCGCAACTTTAAATTTCTTAATCATCGTTTCCTTTTATTTGGGTTTATTTTAACCTTTCTTTATTTACTGTCAATTTTGAAGTTTTGTATTGGTTTGCTTTGTAAGGCTTCAGTCTTACTATTTTAATATTTCCCAATCTGTGTCTGCGCAAATCTCTCTTTAGGTTTTTTACTGGTGGTTTTTGATCGTGTCCCAAGGCAATTATATCGGCTTTGTGCGTCCTGATAGTTCTGAAAAAATTGTGAGTTCGCGATCCTAATATTGCTTTATCGACCAAATCTAATTTTCGTACGTTCCTAAGTCGGGATTTTTCATTATTTGTCGGGAACTTTCCTTTTGCCCCTTTAACAAACTTGTCCCTGGCTACAACAGCCATGAGACAGTCGCCAAGCCTTTTTGCTTGTCGAAAGAAACTCAAATGGCCCTTGTGAACCAGGTCAAAGGTGCCAAACACTATTACCTTTTTCATTCAGGTTTATATTTTCTTAAATAACTAGCTAATTTCTGTAACGCTTGGGCTCGGTGGGAAATTTGATTTTTCTCTGGAAGGGTAATTTGTGCCATGGTACGTTTCTTCAAGGGGACGTAAAATATTGGATCGTATCCAAAACCCATAACGCCTTCAGGCTTTATAGCGATCTCTCCAGAGACCTGGCCCTCAAAAGATAAACACATCTTCTTATGCAAGTAGACTAAGACGGCCTTGAATATTGCTTTTCTGTCTGGAATACCTCCCATTTTTTTAATAATAGAAAGGTTCTTTTCTGATGCGTCTCCTTCCATCCAACGATCGCTTAATACTCCCGGAAAGCCGTGCAAAGCATGGATTTCTAAACCCGAATCTTCGGCGACAATGGGGAGTTTAGAAAATTTTGAATAGAACAATGCTTTGTTTTGAGCAACTTCTAAAAAAGTGTCTCCTTCTTCGGGGCTAACATCTTTTACACCCAAATCAGCCAGACTAACAATCTCATAATTAAGTTGGCCTAAATAGCTTTTGTATTCTTGCAATTTCCCTTCGCTGTGGGTCGCAATTAATATTTTTTTCATATCTTAACTAAATTTCTACTTCTAGACCATCATAAGCGATATTGAAGTGGTCCCCACCTCTTTCTTTCACAAAAGTTTCTAACTTGGTATGAGGAAGAATACGATGGCCGAGATGGATAAAGTAGGCCATTTTTGGTCCTATTTGCCTCGCCAGTTCTATTCCCTCTTCGATTGTCTGATGACTAGGCGTTCGAACTTGCAGTTCTGATCCATCTACAGCAATTAAGTTGGAGCCTTTGATGATTTTTATTGTTTCAGCCGGTAAACTCTTGAAATCAGGTGCCCAAAATAATTTCCTTGAGCCCTCTTCGACAAAAATGCCAAAGGAAGAATCTTTCGTGTGGTTGACAGGTAGTAGTGATATTTTAAGACCGTCAACCACCATTTTTTGGTCAGGATTAGTTTTCAAGACTATGTATTCATTTGGGAAAAACATAAAACGAATTTTAGATAAAGTCCTAGGGCTGACAATGACTTTGATTTTGGTTCGTTTCCCATTCAAATAAGTATGGGAAAGGTCCCACAAACCCAAAGTGTGATCTGGATGTTCGTGGGTAATTGCGGCATATTTTATTTTAGTCGGATCAACTTTGGGGTTTTTAAGATGCGTGTAGGTATCTGGTCCTAGGTCTAGTAGCAGAATATCATTTACCAATGCCTGGCTGCGCGTGCGGATGTCTTTGTTATCAGTAGAAGAACAAATCTTATCTTTACAGCCCAACCTAGGCAGAGGCCAGCCAGCACTTGTACCCAAAAATTTAATTTTCATTAGGATGGTGCCGAGGAGGAGACTCGAACTCCTACGTCTTGTTGAAGGACACATGGTCCTAAGCCATGCGCGTCTGCCAATTCCGCCACCTCGGCTGTCGTTTCTAGCTTAATAATTATAGGTAAAACAGCTTCAAAAGGCAACTAACGGTTATTTTTTGCTCTTTCAATTGCAACCTCGTGAGTCTTTTTTTCTAAATCATCATCCAATGTAGATAGCTCAATTTTACCGTAACGACGTTCAAGTGCTTTTTCAAGCAACAAATCAGTAAAGGAGGGGTTTTTCGGTAAAACTGGTCCATGTAAGTAGCAACCAAAGACATTGCCTTGAAAAGCTCCTTCAGTTCTATCCTGACCATTATTACCGTAACCAACAACTACCCTTCCCATAGGAAGTACTTTCTTACCTAGAAAGGTTTTGCCGCTGTGGTTTTCAAACCCGACCATCAATTTTTCGCTTGCCGCGTCCAATTTTTTATTTACTTCAACTACAATGTTCCCAATCATCCGATCATTACTAGCTACTGTGACCACATCCAAAATTCCTAGACCAGGCAGTTCTTTTTCTGTCGCGGGTCGGTAATACTTCCCTAAAAGTTGGTAACCTCCACAAATTCCCAAAAAGACAGATCCAATTCGAGCTGCTTTACGAAGATCCTCCTTTTTACTAGATTGTAAGTCTTCTGAGACTATTTTCTGGGATTGATCTTGCCCCCCACCAAAAAAATACAGATCAAACCTGGTAGGATCGATTCTTTCCTTCAAATCTATTTCTCTAACTGTTACAGCTATTCCGCGCCACTTTGCCCTTTTCCAGATCGTTAGCACATTGCCTCGATCACCATATGTGCTCATTTGCCGGGGATACAGCCAACCAATATTTAATTTAAGAGATCCGAAGTTAGAGAGCTGGGATTCGTCATTTATGTGGTTTTGTTGTCTGATCGCTGATCGTTGATTACCAATCTCCGCCATTAATCCTCCCAAAATGGTTTACCGAATCCTTTTTCTGCTAAAATCTTTTTCAAGCTTAGCAAGGCTGTATAAGTTGGTAGAACATAGAGAGTTTCACCCTTTGGTACTTCCTCAATTGATACTTCTAAAGCTTGTTCTAAATTCTCTTCTATACGAGGTACGGCCTTGGTGCTAGCGTATTTAAGCCGCAAAGCCATGTCAGCCGCTCTGGTACCAGCCACTCTAATCCTCCTCACTTCTTTTTTGGAAAAAAGCTCTTCAAAATCAACATCCCACAACCACGATACATCTCTACCGTCAGCAATTAGATCATTGATAATAATGAGCAGGTATTTATCATTGTGCCCAGATAAAAGTAATCTTAAAATTTCATTAAATCCCGAAGGGTTTTTGACTAAACCGAGGAATAATTTCTTGCCGTCTAGATTTATTTTTTCAGTTCGGCCAAAAGCCGCGGGAGAACCTTCAAGGCCTTTTTTTATCGTAGTTAGGTTTATATTTAATGCAAGAGCGGCTGAAACTGCAGCTAGGCTGTTATAGACATTGTAAATACCCGGAAGGCCAATTTTTAAGTCAAAACTTCCCTTTGGTGTCGCAACCTTTGCGCTAAACCCATTTTCTTCATCAAGTAAAATATTTTCTGCGTAAATATCGGGTTTTGGCCGTTTTAGGCCGCACGTAGCGCACTTATATTTGCCTAAATGTGAAAGGTATACCCGGTCAAAACGAAGCTGTCCTCCACAAGCAATGCAGTTTGTAAAATCAGAAGCGTGAGGCAGTTTCTTTAAAGAGAAAGTATCGTCTTCGATGCCAAAGTAAATAACCCTAGCTTTCGAGGAAGAGCCAAGATGAGCTACAGAATGATCATCCGAATTCAAAACTAAGGTAGTAGCAGGGTCTAGTTGTAGTAGGGCTTTTTGCCAGATTTTCCGGATTTTATCAACTTCTCCATAACGATCAAGTTGATCACGAAAAAGATTGTTAAATACGATTGCTCTTGGTTCGATGCTATTAGTAGCAGCAGGTATAGTTAGTTCATCAGTTTCGAGCAGCGCTAATTTTTTTGTTTTGTTAGACAAAGTTACATTCTCGGCTAGAGCACCAATTAAACCACGTAGTAAGTTGGACCCCTCTCTGTTATGAATGTAAGCGATTTTTGCCTCCTTTAAAATATTTCCTATTAATCTTGCGGTAGTTGTTTTCCCGTTTGTGCCGGTGACTAAGAGAGCCCCATCGTAATATCTCCCAAGCTTCTTTAAGGC
>DASVHF010000061.1:0-21538 GCA_036382695.1 Candidatus Nanoarchaeia archaeon
GATTACCCAGTCTACACGAGGCCAGAGACTTTTGCTGGTAAAAAGGTGCCCAAAATACTACTTTCAGGCAACCACTCACAAATAACTAAGTGGAGACTTTCAAAGCAAATAGAGAAAACCAAAAAAAGACGCCCAGATCTCCTCTTATCTAAACGGATCTTTTAATCCCTTTGGAACCAGCGGTATAGAAACGTTGGTGTAATTGATAAAATTTGTTATAAAATCGTAGATTTCTAAATGTTTTTTGGTAAGTACCGGCAGGGGAGACGAGATTGTATCTTTTTGTCTTGTGACTCCTTTAAATGGCGCCAATACATTAAGGTCAAATGTGTAGTATTTCTCATCCTCTTCTTTCTTTAACTCAATTAAAGAGATTCCCAAAAGCCTTTTTGCTCTCTCAATTTTTTCCAAAAATGTCTTGAAGCCTGTCAATTTACCTTCGAGAGAAAGGGTGAATGTAATTTTATCTTTTGGTTCTTCCTTTTTTGCTTTGCCCTCTTCGGCTTTGGCTTTCTTTGATGCAGAAACTGTCGCTGCTCCTGTTGCCACCTTACCTGGTTCAAAAACCATATCCGCTACTTTTAACTCGGAGACGGCGGCTAAACTTCGCACCCCAACTACCAGCTGGGCTAGGTCTTTACCGCTTGGTACAATTTTCTCCATTTCGATCAGCTTCAGACTCTCGCTATTTTCATCAATTGCTTGGAGCGCCTCAATTTTATCTTCCAATGCTTTCAGTCGCTCGGTCCCTTTCTTAATCTCCAGATTTTTTTCTTTTATTGCTGAAATTTGAGGCATCAAAACAAATGGCACTAAAAGAACAATGGTCAAAAGGACCATCAAGGGAACTATATAAACTCTAAAAGGTGAAGGGTTAGATTCTTTCATAGCTTTCTGCTCTGGGCACTAGACGTTGCCTCCTGAATCCCTTTCTTAAGAAACTTAACATCGATGGTGAAGATGTAAGGAAGAGCCTCTTTAGGCTTTTCTTTGCAACCTTTTGATACCTTTTCCTTAGTCAGACTTACTAGTTTAACGTCACCAAAAGTGTCTGCTACGTCCTCATTTGTCAAACCAGCCACTAACTTACTAAGAATTTTTGAATTAACCGCCTCGCCAGTTATTGTCAAAGTACCATTGTTTTCAAATTTACTTTCGGTAAGTATCGCACCAGAACTTTTTAGAACATTAATCAGCTCCTTAAAACCCTCGGAGTGGGGAAGTTGCGATGAGAGAAATTCTTCTGCCTTATCCAATTTGTCGACGAGTAGTCGGTGGGTGATTTCTTTTCGGCTTGCTGACAAAATCTTTTTTTCTGCGGCCCGCGTCTGAGTCTCGATTCTCTTCACAGTAGAAGTAAGAAAGAACTGATAGCCAAACAATCCAAATAGTATCGCCGCCGCAATTAGTAAAGCCACGATTGCAACTATGTTTACCGAACGTTTATAAACGCCTTTTTCCGTTTCCCCTACAGCAATTTCTGGCAGGAGTTCTATTCCTTGAGCCATATCACTTAATACCTTGTTTCAGAGCTAACCCCACAGCTACAGCATATGAAGTTGATTCGGAAATTAATTTTTTTGATACTTGGCTAGGAAGTGAAATACCTTCCCAAGGATTACCTATTTGTACCTCCAACCCCAATGCCTCGGCTAAGTAGACAACCAAACCAGGTAATTTCGCTGCCCCTCCGGTAACTACTACCCGTTTCACCGGCAATTCAGGGTGCTTAGTAGAGTAATATGCTAGTACACGCCTGATCTCATTGACTATCACATCAAAAATAGGCTTGATAGCCTGCATAATTTTACCTTCGAGAGAGGTGGGATCTAAACCGTAAGTCTTCATATACTCAGTTGCTTGATCCAGTTCAAACCCAAGTTCTTGGGCAACGCCACGAGCCAGTGCATGCCCGCCAGTACCAATAGAACGGGTAAAACTAATTCTGCCTGTGCTAACAATACTTAAATCTGTCGTTGAAGCGCCAATACTTACTATCATTGTTGTCGGTGCCCCTTCTACTCTTTGGACCAGGGAGCGAACAACTGACGTAATCTCTGTTTCCAAACTCAGGGGAGTTAAATTAGCCCCTCTTATAATTTTTAGGTAGTGTTCGATAAGTGTAATTGGTGCTGCTACCAAAAGCACTTCTAGTTTATCAGTCTTTGGAACATTGCCCAAAACTTGCCAATCGAGCTTTACCTCATTCATTGGCACAGGCACGTATTGTTCTGCCTCCCAGACAATAGCATTCTTAATCTCCTTTTGTTTTAGAGAGGGCAGTTCTACTACTCTAGTAAAGATTTGTGACTCGGGAAGCGCAGTAATTACTTTGTCTGTGCTAAAATGGGCTTCTTTGTGGAGTACTTTAATTGAATTTGCGATTGATTCTGCCGCCTCATCATCCTCCATACTCGCGGCGCGATTTAGCGCTTCCGCAGGTGTTTCAATTTGGCCTGCGGCAACAAAAACAGGCGATTCAATCGTCCCAGAAAGCTGTACGGCTTTTATACTATGGCTACCTATGTCTAATCCGAAATGATTTAGGGCAGGCATAAAAATCCCTCGCCCCGTACATTCGCCCCCGATTTAATCGGGGTAAGCACTGCATGGGGTCTAAAATTTATAGTAGCATACGTAAAGTTGAGCTGACAAGACCTAAGTTCGACATTCAATTAATTAAAATGTAGTTGGGTCGAAGGATCTGCGGTTTATAATCGCAAGATTACATCTCGCGCTTGTTTCTCTAGCGAGATATAATTGTTCAAGGGTACCATGGGTTTTCCCGTAGGTAATTGAACAATTACGTACTTGCCGAGGGCGGAGCCTGAGGATAACCATGGGTTTACCCATGGTAGTTCATTTTTCCAGTTTGCTGCCGGCGTTGAATAAAACGTAGTCGTACAGACCTGGCAGTGCGGGGTAGAGTCGAATAGCTTGTAGTTTCCTAGTTACACCGGAAACTGTCTGACCGCTTGATTCAACTTCATGACCTTGAGCTGGAAGATTCCCCACATTAGACTGAACAGCAAGAGGACTCGAGTTGTAAAGCATTTTTACTCGAGCAAACAGTGGTTTAGTCGTAGCGGCATTAGCGAGATCCAAACCGTTACAATTTTCATTACCCGCGCCCTGATAAACATTTACACTTGCGCTGCGAGTAAATTGTTTTCCTCCAAACGTCCACGCGCCTGTTGTAATATTTGAGCAAAAACCATTTATTGCTGCCCTCGCACCATTGGTATCAAATGCGATTTTACTTATATCACCTTGTTGAATAACCCAACTTGCACCTACTTTTGTGGCGTAAATAACCGAAATTTCAATAGCTGGTGTACCTGTATGATTCCAATAAAATGTGAGATTCGAACCTCCCCAGGCGGCGCTGTCAATATTACTAAAATCAGTTAACAGGACTACCTGGGCTACATCGTCTTTCTCCATCTCATCGGGATAAACGAAACGAGTCGCTGTAGCAGTATCTGCTATTGTTACTGTGGCATCAGTATTTATCTCCTCAAAATCAAGTGAAACCGGGGTAGTTGGACTTATATCAGATTGAAGCTGTTTAAGCGCTTCTTCGATACCGGCTTCAGCGGCAAAATAGGCTCGATTACTTTCGTCGCTAGTAGTGGTAATCCGAACATCACTAACAGTCCGAGAAGCGACGGAGAGAACGACCGCCGTACCTAAAACTAAAATCAAGAGGAAAACAATTAATATCTGGCCTCGGCTGCTTTTTATTTTGTTCTGAAATTTCCTAGGCAGGCTCATAAATAACTACCCTCATTTATTAGTGTACATTTATAAAAAGCCACCTGTCAAGCCAAAGCCTATTAAAACCTTCTTGTGCCCACACTTACTCGAAATGGCTCATCCACTTGAAACTCGGTTTTCCCAGGAGCGTTGGCACCTTGTTGCAGGTCAAATTCCCACGTAACAAGTGAAGGTGGCCCTTCTGTGACAGTAAAAAGGCAACTAGTAACTTCAACACCACGAGCTGGATCGGTGCTAGTTACACTTTCAGCCCCAGTCCCGTCGTCTCGGGTAATACTTGTCCCGGAAAGACTCCACGAAACCGTCCCTCCGTCATCATTGATCAGAGTAACACCCACACCACTACAGGGTGGTGGGACTCCGAGGCACTCAATTCGACTAGCTGCTTTTACATCCCGCTCAAATTTTGCAATTACGAAATCTCCGTTTTGGCGTATTTCGTTTATGACCGTATTTTTGTTTTGAGACCGCAGAATATTTGTGACAACTACAGCACTCACTACAGCCAGGATTCCGATTATTGCCGTGGATACCAAGAGCTCAATCAAAGTAAAGCCTTTGTTTTTATATCCCAGTTGTTTTCCGAGAAAATCGTTTCTTTTCATCTTTACAGATTCGTCAGACAGCTGGTGGCTGTTTTATTTTGTGTTCCAAGCGGTGAACCCCATGTAACTATCACTGTCACTCTTTTTATTTCGTCAAAGCCTAGATCAAGATCGCCACAAATGTGTCCGGTGGCCAGATCATCATCCCTTAGTTCAACAGTCCGAGTAAAAATCCCCAGTAACCCTGCTTCAGGATCAGGCGAAGCTGGGGTGCCAGCAAGCAAACACCATTGGCCTGCAACGCAGCCATGAGAAAGGTGGGCTGTAACCGGATTGATTTGAGTCCGCGAATATAAATCGTAAAATGCACAATAATTGGGGGCAGTTGAGCAGTTACTGTTGGGATTTGCCCTTCGCCCCGCCCGTACAACTTGATTATGATTGACGTCCCTAATATTTCTAATAATTTCCAGACCTTCTTGGGCAAGTTTGGAGGCTTGAGTAGCCTGCCGGGCATTGGTCGCCCGAGCATTACTTTTATTTGCCAATGTCACTATTGATGTAATTATTATTACTGCTACTCCCAGAGTAACAAGCGCTTCAATCAAAGTTTGGCCGTTTTGTTTTTGTAGCGATCTATTGCCTCTCATCATAAATTTCACCAGCATATGTTACAAACACTTTATATCTAACAGAGCTATCTGGATCCTCCAACTCAATATAAATTCGGTCCCCACCATAAACAGTTCTCACCTCATTGAACCAGCACATCAAACTCAATTCTTGATTCACCGGTCTAAACCTAATCTGAATTAATTGAGTTGGGCAAGCGGTTGATGTGTTATAGCCAACCTCGCGAACGCGAACATTACCTGACCAAGGAAACTCATCTGGAGGAGCATGCGATAGAATTATCTGCCTCGGTAGACACCTCAGTACTGACCAATACTCTGTCTGACTTATTAAGACCCAATAATAACTTAATTCGTTTCCAGGAGGTGGGCTTACACAAACTGGATTACTCGGATCTGGGTTTTTTTGGCCGGAGATGGCAAAATTTTGATATTTGCGCAATTCTGTTTTGAGCTCGGAAGCTGCGTTCCTCACGTCCTGGTTCCGACCGAAATTTCGATAATTTGCCAAGATTATTGTGCTTAAAATACCAATAATCGCCAGGACAACCAAAAGCTCAACCAATGTGAACCCACGCTTGTTGATGAATCGCATCCTGAAGATAGTGGAGAAGTGGTTAAAATTCTGAGATGTGAATTTTGAATTATGAATTATGGGCGTAGGCATTAATTTAAATGTAGCAAACAATTGATCCTGATGCAAATGTTATTAGCTTTATTTTAACGTGAAACTACGATTTGATAATTATAAACGTCATCACCAGGCCAATCATGACAACCTTCGTAGTTGTAAGTAGGCGAGCCTGCCGGTGGTCTTTCCAGCACTGCCATTAGAATATACTTATTTTTATCCTCCCGCCAATAAAAGTAATCTTTTTTTGTTCCAGCAAAAGAAGGGTCTTGAGGAATACCTTCGCCGCTAAAATAATCGGATATCGCCTCCTTTACCTCTGGATGCATAAAGGTGAAGATTCGACCGCACCAACCATCATAGGCAGGATACTCTCCCTCTCGCTCATAATAATCTTCAATCGCCGCCTGCAATTTTCTCAGATCCGCTTTTCTTTGGTTGTCATTGATTGAAGTTAGATAACGAACTAAACTATATTTTCTTAGCGAAAAATCAGGGTTAAAATATGCGTAAACATTCAACGCTGCGAATACCATAGCTGCTAGAATAATTACTGAGATTACCGAGATACCTTTTGAAGATTTGATAGCTTTATGAAGGGGGAGGAACATATCAATCTGGGCAGATCATGTACTCTCCGCTCGCCAGCTCGGTTCCGCATTTACTAACTGAATCTGCATCTACCTGCCCCGACCTCCTTATAGAAATACCAGCATCGTAGTCTTGCCCGTCACCTGATACGCCATAATCAATACCACTAGGTACTTGCTTCATATAAGTTGGCTCTAAATCACCTGAGTCAGCAGGATACTCATCATGGTCATTATAGTAAAGTTCTAGGGAAGTTTTTACTTGGTTCAACTCGGTTCTATCTTTGGTATCATTTGACCTGTCAATCATCCCTTCTGGATCGATGACAAATACTACGATCCCCACCAAAATTGAAATTATAGCAATCACTACGATTAGCTCTATCAATGTAAAACCTTTGTTTTTTATGCTTGTTATTTTCATATCTTAGTGACAAGTAGCCACTCCGTAAGGCGAGCTGATAATTTTTCCGGTCTTTGATTGCCAACTTGCATACTTACCGCCCCTACCTTCGGCATAAACACAAACACGGTCACTATCAACTAACAACTCCGCTCCATCTGGCACGTTTTCGGCAAATTTGTTGTCTGTCAAGTAATCTTTTTTAGCACAAGTATTCGCATCATAGGGATTTACCGGCGGATTTTTAGACATCTCCACCACTATACATGACTGAACACTGCTAGCCGTGTTACGAACATCCGAATTTGCCTTTGCGTCACGACTATCGTCTATCCGCGCAGCCGGATCAATCACCATAAGCACGACCAGCACCAAAATTGCTAACAGCGCAACTACAACTAAGAGCTCTATCAGGGTAAATCCCATCCGTGAAGGATTCAATTTCATCAATAAAACCCTGTTTTACAACAAAACCAACTTGCACCTGGCCAGGTTTTTTCTAGCTGAAGTTGTCCTATGGACACGCAAGAGCAGGATTTACGTCGGCACCTTCAAGCTCGCCAGTACTTGATTGCCAACGGGCATTCCCATTCCCACCAGTATTGTCGTTATAAGCACAAACCTGAGTACCAGCAGTCCCTGCCGCAATCGTGACATTATCTGGAATGTTTTCTAGGAAATCGTTGGTTGTCAAGAAACCAGGCTCACTAGTATCACCACAAGTAGCAGCATCGTAAGGATCTGTTGCACCGGCAATGTCACCTGCTAAAACAGATGTTATACAAGCACCAAGTCCACTAGCCACACTCCTTACATCAGACTCTGCCGTAGAATCGTTAGCGGCACGGATTCGGGCTGCCGGATCAATTACCACGATTACGATCAAAACTAAGATCGCAATAATCGCGATCACAACTAACAGCTCAATAAGCGTGAAGCCTTTTTCTTTTCTTAGATGAGATCTAAGTTTTTCAATCACTTATTTCTCACCTCCCTTCGAATATTAATAGGAATTGCGAATAAAAATATAGTATTTAGATAAAGGTATGAGGTTTCGATATTAGGCAGTTTCATCCAGTTATCGTCCTTAAGTATAAATCAATAAGTGCCTGCCCCCAGAAAGCGGCGATAAACGCCCCGATAGTCAAAAACGGCCCGAAGGGTACTGTCTGCCCGAACCGTTTTCTACCTATCAACATAAGCATAACAGCCACAAACGCACCTGTCAAGAAGCCTAGAAAGATAGCCACTAATACAGACGGCCAACCGACAGCTACTCCGATTAAAAACACCAGCTTAGCGTCGCCTCCGCCCATAGCTTTCTCGCCGGAAACATAAACGATGGCAAAAAAGGCTAGTGCGGCTACGGCAGCAGCGGCAATATCAATCAGAAAAACCGAGGCCAAATCAAAGTTTAAGAGTAATAAGATGAGTTTGTAGGCTCCGACAACGCCAATTGCGGGCAAAACCACGCTGTTTGGTAATAACCCGTCTTTCAGATCAGTAATGAACAATACTATTAAGGTGCTCACCACGAACAGCAAATAGATTAGTTGCAGCCAACCAAGGAAGTTAACACTTGATACATTTGCTGCCCAGTAGTAAAAAGTAAAAGTAAACAAGAGCCCGGTAGCGGCTTCTACCAAAGGATACTGGGCAGAAATTTTAGCGCCGCAATAACGACAACGCCCTCTCAGCCATAAAAAACTTGCAATTGGAGCTAAATCTGCCGGTGCCAACCCGTGCTTGCAGTCTGGACAGCGAGAGTGATCGAAAAAAATCGAACCGCCATGAATTGAACGGTAAGCAATAACGTTCAAGAACGAACCGACGGCTAAACCAAAGATGAAGAAAAGTAAAAGTAAAAAATGTATCATGCGTCAAGAGTCATGTATCAAGTTGTTCCCCTGACGCGTGACTCGTGACACGCGACACATTGCTAGAATGCGCTGGTGATGTTGTAAATTGGCAGGACAATTGAGATCATTAACATACCAACCATTACCCCCAAAGCAACCATGATGATTGGTTCCAGCGCGGTAGTAAGGTTTTTCACTTGCTGTTCAACTTCTAATTCAAAAAATTGAGAGACCTTGGTCAGTACCTCATCCATTTTTCCGGTCTCTTCACCGACACTAGCCATTTGCGAAATCAGTGGCGGGAAAACTTCTTCACTGGCCAAAGCATTGGAGAGAGTCGTTCCTTTTTCCACTTTAGTTATTATATTACCAACAGCTTGCCTGTGAGTCGCATTGGTAGCTGTTTCACCAGAAATCTTCAAAGAATCAAGTATCGGTACACCGGCCGAAACTAAAGCACCTAGAGTTCGGGTGAACTCAGTCAAGGAAGTGTCGCGATTTAGCTTACCAACCACCGGCAATTTTAAGAGTAATTTATCAATTAGCAAAGCACCTTCAGGTGTTTTCCTGTATCGGCGCAGGGCAATGTTACCACCAATCATCGCCAGGAGCACCAACCACCAGAAACGAACCATAAAGTGGCTCACTGCTATCAAGACCCTTGTTGGCAGGGGTAGGACAATATCCAAATCGACGTAAACTTCGGACAGCTTAGGCACGACAAATATAAGAATAATACTAGCCACCAAAATCATCGCTATAGTGATAATAGCTGGGTAAACCATCGCCCCTTTTATCTTACTTTGAAATTCGCGGTCTTTTTCTAATGTATCGGCGAGTTTCATCAGGACTTTATCGAGCGTACCAGAAGCTTCGCCTGCTTTTATCACGTTTATATAAGCAGCTGAATAGACTGATCGGTGTTTAGAGAGAGCGCTGGCAAAGCTACTCCCCCCCTCGATATCTTCGGAGATTTGCTTAACTACTTCCTGAAGACTTTTATTTTCGGTTTGTTTTTGCAGGACAACCAGCGAATCGGCAAGAGGCAAGCCGGAAGTAATCATCGTTGACAGCTGCCGGGTGAATTGAGCAAGTGCTGCGATACCCACACCCTTAAAGAGGTTGATTTCCATCGCCTTCTTTTTTGGTTCAATGCTAATAATCGTGAAATCTTTTCCATGCAAAATAGTCGCTGCCTGCTTGGAGTTTACAGCTTCAATTATGCCTTTGTGGGTCTGTCCTTTTTTATCTGTAACTACATAATTAAATTCTTGCATAATATTATTCCTTCACCCTGGGACCGGCGTGTTTCACCTCGCGCATCAGCTCTTGTGGCCTCAAACTGTAGGAAAGGGCAGTTTCCAAGCTAAGACGGCCCATCTTGACCAAAGAAGCTAGTGACGTTTCTAGAGTCTGCATCCCAAGACTGGAAGAAGTTTGGATAATGTTGTCAACAAGGTGTGTTTTCCCTTCACGAATCACGTTCCTTACTGCTGGCGTCGCCAGCAAAATCTCGACTGCTGGGTAACGACCCCCCTTCATTGAGGGTATAAGTCGCATAGAAATGACTGCCTCCAGCACGTTGGAAAGCTGCATTCGGACTTGATCTTGCTGATTTTCTGGAAAAACCCCAACCACACGGTCAAGCGTTTGGGCCGCGTTGTTTGTATGTAAGGTGGCAAAAACTAAATGACCAGTTTCGGCGATTGTAAGAACCGACTCGATAGTTTCATAATCGCGCATTTCTCCGATTAGTACGACATCTGGGTCCTCCCTCAGGACGCTGCGAAGGGAAATCTCCCAAGAGTGAGTGTCTAGGTGCATTTCTCTTTGAGCAATCAAGGATTTGCGGCTTGGGTAAACATATTCAATCGGATCTTCGACGGTAACAATATGCTCGCCTCTCTCACTATTGATCACGTTTATCAATGAGGAGATGGTAGTCGACTTACCATGACCAGTAGGCCCGGTGACCAAGATAAGGCCTTGACGTAGCTGTGTAAGATTACCAAGCATCTTTGGCAAGTGAAGCTCCTCAAGTGCTGGTATTTTATTGGGGATCAGACGAAGAGCAGCTGATAAGTAACCTTTTTGGTAAAAAGCATTTACCCTAAAACGAGCTACTTCACCTAGGGCAAACGAAAAGTCGAGTTCTTTGTTGGTAAGCAGGAGTTCTTTTTGTTCGGGCAGGCAAAGTGATAAAACTAATTTTTCAATATAATCTGGAGTTGGCGTAGACCCTTTCGTGATAGGGGTGAGTTTACCATCAATACGCAAGGTAGGGTAAACGCCAGCCATCAGATGAACATCGCTAGCACCGCGTCGCAGCGCTTCCTCTAAAATTTGTTGAATTTCCATGTCAAAACGTATCGCGCGTCATGTATCAAGTATCATGTTATAAATTTGCCGACACTTGACACCTTGACACTTGACACCTCCTTTAGGTTAGCCAAGCTTAAGACTTTAGCCGCTAGTAGCTAGTTTCCAGTGGCTCAGTCCCTGCTTACTCGAAGTATTTCTTCGATAGTCGTAATTCCTTCTAGTGCCTTTAAATAACCATCTTGGATAAGTTTGACCATTCCTTCCTCAACAGCTTGTTCCTCAATCTTTCCTGCCGGCGACCTCTCTAAAATTAGACGGCCAATTTTATCGGTAATGGGCATGACTTCAAAAATAGCAATTCGCCCTTTGTAGCCTGAATCACCACACTTATCGCAACCTTTACCTTTAAACAACTTAAACTTACGCGTTCCTTCAAGCTCTTTTAAATCCTTTTCCTCCTGTGAAGAAAGTTGGACATGTTTTTCATTAAGAAGGTTGCCTAAAGTTTTTTTGATGTCGTCGACTAATTGGACCGGAGGGTCGTATTTTTGCTTGCAGTCTTCGCAAATTTTCCGTACCACTCGTTGAGCTGCCACACAATTCATCGAAGAAGCCAGTAAAAAGGTCTCAGCGCCCATGTCTAAAAGTCGAGGCAGTGCACCGGCCGAAGAATTAGTATGAAGAGTCGAAAAAACTAAGTGGCCAGTTAGTGAAGCTTGGATAGCCAAACCAGCGGTTTCACCATCTCGAACCTCTCCCACCATAATTATATTAGGATCTTGTCGAAGGAAACTTCGCAGTCCCGAAGCAAAAGTCAAACCGGCGGTGGGGTTTAATTGAACCTGATTCACACCAGGGATTTGATACTCGACTGGATCTTCGATTGTTACAATATTTACCTTTGGCGAATTTATTTTTGACAAAGTTGAAAATAGCGTAGTCGTCTTACCAGAACCTGTCGGTCCAGTAATTAATATTATTCCGTGTGGCCTGATAATATTGTCTTCAAAAGCTTTCAGGGCAGTTCCTCGTAAACCTAGGTCTGCCAAAGTTGGGGGTGAAGCAGCTTTGGGGAGCAACCTCATCACTACCTTTTCGCCATGCACGGTAGGCAGGGTAGCAATACGAAGATCCACTACGCTCTCGGCAAGTTTGAAGGTAAAACGGCCGTCTTGAGGGATTCTTTTCTCATCAATTTTTAAGTTGGCTAGTATCTTTATCCGGGAGACGAGTGCCTCATGTACTTTTCTGGGTAAAACAACTCTCTCCTGCAAAATACCATCAATACGATACCGTACCCGGGTACGATCCTCCAGCGGCTCAGCATGAATATCACTGGCCCGAGCTTTCATAGCATATTCAATTAGGGTTGAGACTATTTTTGCTACCGGAGCCTCTTTGATAACCTCGCCAATCTTTTCAAGGTCGGTGATTTCTTCCTTAGCTTCGAGAGTACCGCTTACTTCTTCCAAGGCGGCTGAGACTTGGGTGGTAAGACTTTGTGAGTACTGATCGGTAATCGCCTGGTTTATTAAGTTTGGCGTAGAAATATAGGGTTTAATTTTTGCGCCGCTTTTTCTTTCGATGAATTCAACTATTTGCAAATCTAGCGGATCAGCCATAGCAACTGAAAGGGTATTAAGCTGCTTGTTATATTGAAACGGAATGAGAGTGTAGCGGCGCGCAACCGGTTCTGGAATTTTACCTAAGATGTCGGTGGGAATCGGCTTGCCGGTTGGATCCTCAAAATCAATACCCAAAATAGCAGCACGTGCCTGGGCAATATCTTCTAAGCTAGCGAAGTTGCGCTCAAGTAGAACCTCTTCAACTTGCTTACCAGTTTTGATGGCCTCAGTTTTCACCATTGAAAGCCTATCGTTGGTGAGCTTACCAGCTTCGAATAGAATGTCTTCTATACCTTTTTCAGTGACTTGTTGCATCGGGCAGATCCTCTAATCCACCGGCTGGCGGAACTACTTACATTTTATCTACTCGCCTGTTACAATGTCAATTATGAACCTACCGCTTTTGATTATCGGAGGTGAAGCCCCCTCTCGAAAGGAGAAAGCTTTCCAGGAAGCCAGCCAAAATTCTTCTACATTTGACACGACCGTGCTGGATGCAAAGGAAACTTCGGGTATAGCTGATGTTCGAGACTTAATTTATAAATTTTCTCGGCGTCCGTTTGAATCTTCGTTTCAAACCTTTTGTTTGCTTGAAGCACAAAATCTCACCCAAGAGGCCCAAAACGCTCTTTTGAAGACTTTAGAGGAAACCCCATCTAGCAGTAAAATAATCCTTACTGCTCCAACAGCTGAAAGCTTACTTTCAACCATAACCAGTAGATGCCAAACTTGGCAGCTAGCTCCAGACAAAGAAAACACCTTTGATTTAAATTTACTGCAAACCTATCTAAATGTCAGTTTCTACGAGAGATACAAATTGGCTGATAGATTGGACCTTGATTCTTGGATCTCGGCTTGGCGGCAGATTCTTTTAAATTTATTTGTCGCTGATACCAAAAAAATCCCTATCCAAGCAAACCAGCAAAAAATACTTGCTTACATCAAATTAATCACTAAGTTGAAGTCTCTTCAAAAAAGAAAAGCTTCAAGCAAATTAATTAAAACCATCATCCTTCTTGAAACCCCACCCCTGTTAGTAAATAGTAATTAGTTATTAGTTTAGTAATGAGTTATTGCTGTTTTTTTTACTTCGCCAATCGCAAATTACCAATCACTGATGGTTGGTGACTAATAATTAATTAGCTTGCATTTGAACCTCTAACAAAGTAAAATAAAGTAGCTTTAAGAGGGTATAGATGGATAAATACACCGCAAAAGATATTCAAGTACTGGAAGGCTTAGAACCAGTCCGCCGCCGCCCAGGAATGTATATTGGATCGACAGATGTTCACGGCCTCCATCATCTTGTTGCTGAAATTATTGATAATTCTGTCGATGAAGTCCTTGCCGGCCACGCTAAAAATGTTTGGGTTTTTATCCACAAAGATGAGCGGGTTACAGTCATCGATGATGGAAGAGGTATACCTGTAGAAGAACACCCTAAAACGGGTAAATCGGCTCTGGAGGTAGCGATGACTTACCTTCATGCGGGGGGTAAATTTGGCGGGGGTGGCTATAAAATATCCGGTGGTCTCCACGGAGTTGGAGCCTCCGCAGTCAATGCACTTAGTGAGCAGATGCGTGTTGAGGTAAAAAGGAACGGGAAGTTGTTTGCTCAAGAATACAAAATCGGTAAACCAGCCACGAAGGTACTATCTACAGCTGAAACAAATCTTCCAGCCACTGCAAAGGAAATCTGGGAAAAGGTAAAGAGCGGTACGGCAACTTACTTTGTTCCCGATAAGAAGATTTTTACAACACTATCTCTAGATTTTAAAACCCTGGAAAAGCAGTTGCGGGAGCGAGCCTACTTGGTAGCTGGTTTGTTCTTTCATTTTAAAGATGAACGGTCTGACACTGAAAGAAATTTTTATTTTGACGGCGGGATAAAAAGTTTAGTTGAAGATCTGAATAAAAACAAAACTCCCCAACATGCGCCAGTATTTATTAAAAAAGATACAGAAAATATCGGCGTAGAAGCGGCTGTTCAGTATAACGATTCTTTCACCGAAACGGTTGAATCCTTTGCCAACGTAATAAATACTACTGAGGGAGGCACCCATCTAACTGGATTCCGTATTGCCCTGACACGAGCAATCAATGACTATTCCCGCCGGATTGGAGCTGTCAAAGACATCGAGGGGGGTTTGAGCGGCGAAGATGTCCGTGAGGGACTAACTGCAGTTGTAGCTATAAAGATGAATTCCGAAAAGCTTGAATTTGAAGGCCAAACCAAAACAAAACTTGGCAATGCAGAAGTTCAACCCCTGGTGCAGACTATAGTCAAAGAAGGCTTGGATACTTTTTTCGAAGAAAACCCGGGAGATGCTCGCAAAATTATCGAAAAAGTACTTCTGGCTGCAAAAGCCCGTCTAGCTGCTAAAGCGGCTAAGGAGGCAGTGATAAGAAAAGGTGCACTTGAAGGAATGACCCTGCCAGGAAAACTAGCTGATTGTCAAGAAAGGGATCCAGCCGCCTCCGAACTTTATATTGTTGAAGGTGATAGCGCCGGTGGAAGCGCGAAGCAGGGAAGAGACCGCCGCTTCCAAGCAATCCTACCCCTGGGAGGCAAAATTTTAAATACCGAAAGAGCCCGGCTAGACAAAATAATCGGATTCGAAGAAATCAAAGATTTAATCATAGCGCTAGGTGCAGGTATTGGCGATACTTTTAACATTGATAAAATCCGCTACCACAGAATAATTCTAATGACCGATGCCGACGTTGACGGCGAACACATCCGAACCCTGTTGCTTACCTTCTTGTTCCGTTATACGCCACAGGTTATCGAAAGGGGATATCTTTATATTGCTACACCTCCTCTGTATAAAATAACCATCGGCAAAGAAGCTTTTTATGCTTACAGTGACGAGGAAAAAGATGAGATAACAAAAGGCGGCAGCGGTCGACGTGCCGAGAAAGAAAAGAAGCCTGACGGAGAGGCGGCGCGAAGAGCACGCGGATCAGTAAGTATTCAGCGCTATAAAGGCCTTGGTGAAATGAATCCAGAACAGCTATGGGAAACAACCATGGACCCGGGGAAAAGAATTTTGAAGCAAATATCTGTGGAAGACGCTGCAGCTGCTGATCGAGTTTTCAACATGCTAATGGGGGAGGAAGTACCACCAAGAAAAAAATTTATCCAAACTCACGCCCGCTATGCTACATTAGATGTCTGATATCAGATATAAGACTTAAGAATCTTTGTCGTTGTCTATTATCACTCGTCTCTTAGGTCTTATATCTTAAGTCTTAAAACTAATGAATGAAGGAAATGGTGAGATAATTAAAAAAAATTTCGGTAAAGTTGAGCCGATTGAAATTACCGAAGAAATGCAGCGCTCATACCTCGACTACGCGATGAGTGTAATTGTTTCTCGGGCACTTCCAGATGTTAGGGATGGCCTCAAACCAGTTCACCGAAGAATTCTCTACGCAATGCACGAACTTGGTCTAAATTTTGAGTCAAAATACCGCAAGAGCGCGACTGTAGTCGGGGAGGTATTAGGAAAATACCATCCCCACGGAGATGCTCCAGTATACGACGCGTTAGTAAGGTTGGCACAAGATTTTGCCATGAGAATTCCTCTAGTAGCCGGCCAAGGAAACTTTGGTTCAATAGACGGTGATCCTCCAGCAGCGATGCGTTACACGGAATGTAAAATGGCAAAAATCTCGGCTGAAATGCTAGCAGATATTGAAAAAAATACAGTACCCCTTAGCGACAACTTCGATGGAACACGAAAAGAACCACAGATCTTACCTTCAAAGCTACCAAATCTTTTAATTAATGGTTCGTCAGGCATAGCGGTGGGAATGGCCACCAATATTCCTCCGCATAATCTAGATGAAGTCTGTGATGCGATAACCCATTTGATTAACAATCCCGAAGCAGCTGTTGAGGCTCTTATGAAATTTATTAAGGGGCCTGATTTCCCGACCGGTGGTGCTATTTTTGATATTAAAGAAATTAGAGCGGCTTATGCAACCGGCAAGGGTAGGATTGTCATGCGAGCAAAAGCCGAAATCGAAGAAGCAGAGGGTGGGAGATTTAACATTATTGTTTCAGAGATTCCTTACCAAGCAAATAAAGCCAACTTGATTGCCCGTATCGCAGAACTGGTTAAAGAAAAGAGGTTAGAAGGAATTTCCGACCTCCGTGACGAATCAGATAGAAGCGGAATGAGAATTGTTATTGAACTAAAAAGAGACGGCAGACCTAAAAGTATCCTAAACAACCTCTACAAATATACGGCCATGCAACTTGCATTTAATGTCAACACGGTCGCTTTGGTTGATGGCGTTCCGCTCACCCTAACCCTTAAGCAGATTTTAACTGAGTATATTCGTCACCGACAAAAAGTCGTTACGAAAAGAGCTCAATTTGACCTGGAAGCTGCCAAAACAAGAGCTCATATTTTAGAAGGTCTAAAAATCGCCCTTGATCATTTAGATGCGGTGATTGAGACAATAAAAAAATCCAAAGACGCTGATGCTGCCAAGAAGAACTTGATGGAACGCTTCAAGCTCACGGAGATTCAAGCAACAGCTATTTTGGACATGCAGCTAAGGCGCCTAGCAGCCTTAGAGCGAAAGAAGATTGAGGATGAATACAGCCAAACTCTAAAAACGATTGCCTATTTAGAAGAATTGCTAGCCTCACCAAAAAAGATTTTAGCTGTTATAGAAAAAGAACTAGATGAGTTGAAGAAGAAATATGGCGAGCCTCGACGCACAAGAGTTTACCCAAATCCAATAGGCGAGTTCGCTGAAGAAGATCTCATACCAGCCGAACAAGTAATCGTAACTATCACAAAAGGCGGTTACATAAAGCGAGGTTCAATCTCCCTCTTCCGAACTCAAGGACGGGGCGGTAAAGGTGTATCTGGGGTGACGATGAGGGAGGAAGACACGGTTGCTGATATTTTTTCAGCCAATACACATGACTCTCTGATGTTTTTCACGAATACTGGTAAGGTATTCCAAATAAAAGTCCACGAGCTTCCCGAGGGAAGCAGATATTCAAAGGGAGCAGCAATAATCAACTTAATTAATCTCGAGCAGAATGAGGCCGTAACCTCAATTTTGCCGGTACCTAAGAGCGCAAAAGAAACTTTAGGATTTTTATTCATGGCCACAAAATGCGGGATAGTCAAAAAGACAGCCATCAGGGAATTTGAGCATATCAGAAAAAGTGGCATGGTTGCCATAAAATTATCTGCGCAAGATGAACTTTCCTGGGTAAAACTCACCAGCGGCAACGACACTATCATTATGGTAGCTAGCGATGGCATGTCAATTAAATTCTCTGAAAAAGATGTCAGAGCCATGGGCCGACCGACTGCTGGCGTGATAGGTATTAGACTAAAGAAAGATAGCAGTATAATAACGATGGGCAAGGCCGTAGAAAAAGGTGAGTTAGTGGTGGTAACAGAACATGGCTTTGGAAAAAGAAGCAAAATTTCAGATTGGCCGATTCAAGGTCGTGCGGGACTTGGTGTAAAAGCAGCAGAGGTCACAAGTAGAAACGGAAACTTAGTAGCAGGCCAGATGATCGGCAAGAACGACAAGCACCTGATTATCACCAGTAGACTCGGCCAGGTAATCAAACTTCCAATGAAAGATATTCCCATTCTAACCCGGCAAACACAAGGTGTGATTTTAATAAGGCTTGCGGAAAGAGGAGACATAGTTGCAGCCGCTTCAAGTATAAAATACGCCCGTGAAGCCACATCAAAGTAGCTTCAACCACTCAGGTTTTCAATCAATCCATTTGTAGCTTGACTAATAAGTTACGCTGTTACCTTTTTGGTCGGTTTAACCTTCCTACTAAATACTCTCGTAGGTGCCTCCCCAATTGAAGGTGGTTTTTTAGTCCTATCTTCCATTACTGCTACTGGAATACTGAAACTGAATGTACTACCCTTACCGACATCGGACTCAGCCCAAATGTCCCCACCGTGCATATTAACAATTGCTTTTGAAATGTAAAGTCCCAGGCCTGTCCCTTTTGAACCCTGCTCCAGCACACCAGAAACCCGAAAGAACTTAGTAAATAGATGGGGGAGGGCAGAAGCCGGTATACCCTGCCCAGTGTCTTTTACATGAGTAATGACTTTGTTTTCCTTTTCACCAAACTCTGCTGATAACTCGACCCTACCGCCTGAATTAGTATAATTGAGGGCATTCCCAACTAAATTCGAAATAACCTCACTCATTCTAAATTTATCAACAAAAACTATTGGAAGGCTGTAAGGGCAGTTCAGTACAAAATTGATATTTTTCTCTTTAGCCAATGGGCTATAGTTTGTGACAACCTCCTCTAAAATCCCTTTCCAGTTCTGTGACTCCTCTTCGAGCTTCATCGCCCCTCGTTCAATTCTAGAAACCGAAAGCAAGTTTTCTACTAAAGAAGCTAGTTGTGAGGAAGAAATAAAGGCTTTGTCTAGGAACGATTTTTGTTCGTTAGAAAGCGCTCCAGCCACCTCCTCCTGCAAAACCGATAGATAACCTCTTATTGCGGTAAGGGGGGTTCGCAATTCATGTGCAGCCATTGACACGAAGTCAAGCTTCATCTCTTCTAGCTCTTTTTCCCTTGATACATCATTCAAGGTAATTATTGCGCCTAAACCAGCTTCACTACCTTCTTTAATAGCCGAGCTAGTTAAGCTAACATAAATTTGTTTACCAAAAGCAGTAGTTAATTTAAGGTTTTCTTCGTGGGCGATAATCGTATCCTTAGGAAACTTTTTTTTAGGTATCAGACTCTTAAACTGGATTTTTCTATCTCTTTTAGTTACAGCGACCAGACTATCTAGATCCTTCTCAACTACATCGTTTTCAGATAAACCCAGCATAGTTAAAGCCGCTGGGTTAATCATAATTACATTACCAGCAAAATCCAACGCCAAAACACCATCCGCGATCGATTCAATAGTTGCATTAAGCTTATTTCTCTCCGCGGTTACATCGGTAAAAAGATCGCGTATCTTCCTAATATCCGTAGCTACACCAAGCACCCCAAAAGTCCCACCTTCTTTATCACGTAGAGGAGAAGCAGAGAAACTGACTGGTATTTTTTCACCAAAAGAGGATAGGAGTTCTACTTCGACCCCAGAAACAGTTTCCCCAGCATAAACGGGTTTCAGGATTTTGTTGTAAAAATATTCCCAATCTCCAGCAAGCAGATCTTTGAAGTGCTGGCCGACTAAATAATTTCTTTTATAGCCCAGAGCCTTTTCAACCGCGTTGTTGACAAACTCAATGGTGTTACTTGGATTGAACACCAGTAAAATTTCATTCATAGTTTCTACAATGTTGGCAGCTATAGTTGCAGGATTGAAGACAAATAATTTATACTTAATTATGGCGTAAGTAACTATAAGACTCATTATTGTGGTTAGAACAACTGCGGCTTGAAAGACTTCTATACCAAGAATCGGTAGCAAACCATTCGTGATTGATCCTCCGACAATCGGCACAAGTACCCCAATGAGGACAAGAAGTGTTTGTCTACGTCTAGCAGAGTCTTTTAACTTCTTCCGATAATGGATGAGCAGGCCAAGAGAAATAATAAACAGAACATCCAACCACAAAATCGCTAACCAAAATAAAGGCGCTGAGGGAGACTCCCAACCCCAAGGCACTCTGTAATACTCGCTAGGCACATTATTACTAATCAAATCAGTAGTCCAACCAAGAAATAAAAATACAATAGCTGGACCAAATAGAAGAGCCTGGGTAGAAAGCCTGGAAAGTAAGTTTTCTTTCCCTATATAAGCTAAAGTGAAACTTAAAAAAATCGGTGACACAAATATCCATCCGATAACACCAAGCGACTCCCAAAAACCTGCAGCAGTAGGATTGGCGCTAAGCCGAAATAGGGTTTCGGAAATAGACCAAGGAATAAGGGCTAGAACAGTAAAGACAAACCAACGATTGGCTGAAACCTGCAACCCACGAGAGGCAATTAAATAGATTACAATGCTGTTGGTTACCAACGCCAGGTATGAAAGTATCGCATATGGATTAAATACAAAATCAAATAAAATAGCCGGTTGAGCAGTAAATGCTATCATTTTTTTACTCTATATTGAGCATAAAATCTTCTAAGGAGAGTGTCAAGCTGTAGCTTCGGTCTTACCAACTGTTTCTTTCTTGTCAGTCTGTTTTTGCCTTATCGGTAAACTAAAGCTAAAAGTACTACCAACCCCAAGCTTACTCTTGACCCAAATTTTGCCATTGTGCATTTCTACGATGGCTTTTGAGATGTAAAGCCCCAGGCCTGTTCCTTTTGAACCTTGTTCAAGAGCACCAGATACACGGAAGAATTTAGTAAAAAGACGAGGGGTAGCTTTTTCTGGAATTCCTTCACCTGTATCTTTAACTGAAGTTATTAACTGATTACCTTCAACTAAAGAACCAACTTCTATCTTACTCCCGGGCTTGGAATAAGTAACTGCATTAGCAAGCAGATTTGATAGCACTTCACTTATACGGAATCTATCGACAGTGACTTTTGGTAACTTCTCTTTTACGCAAAGAGTAATCTCTATCTCCTTTTGATCGGCTTGAGGTTTAAAGTTATCTGCTACACCCCGTAAAATTTCTTGCCAATCGGATTCAACAAACTCCATTTTAAGATCTCGCCTTTCAATTCGTGATATTGAGAGTAGGTTCTCCACTAGTGCTGCTAGATTACCGCTTGAGACAAATGCCTTTTTGACCCATCCTTGCTCCTCCGGACTAAGTTTATTTTCCATTTCCTCCATTAAAATTGAAAGATAGCCGCGTACAGCTGTTAGAGGAGTACGAAGCTCATGAGCGGCCATAGCGACAAAATCAAGTTTCATCTCTTCCAGTTCTTTTTCCTTACTCGCATCCTGAAAGGTGCAGATACACCCAATATCAACATCGGTTCCTTCCTTTATTCCGCTTGAAGTAAAGCGAACCCAAACTTCGCCACCTTTGTTAGTTTTTATATTTAAATCGGCAGGTCCAAACATTATTTTATCCTCGGTAACCACCTCTAACGGACAAATTTGAGTCCCTTTAACCCGTTTATTGTTTTGCGTGTTGATAGCTATCATCACATCGTCAAACCGCTTATTGATTAGATCTTCTTCACGAAGATTTAGTATTCCCTGGGCTACCT
>DASVHF010000062.1:0-13932 GCA_036382695.1 Candidatus Nanoarchaeia archaeon
AACTGGATACACCTGTTTACCTCATCTGCGCTAGTACTGAGGTTGGTTAGAATTATTACTGGTATTGCATTTGTTTCCGGATCTTCTTTTATTTTTTTCAGAACCTCACTACCAGCCATTCTTGGCAACATTAGATCTAAGATTACAACGTCCGGCTTTTCCGATTTTGTTTTTTTAACTCCTTCTTCACCATCATAAGCTGCAACCAGATTAAGACCTTCATGGGCAAACTTTTTCTGGTACATTTTTACAAAGAGAGCATCGTCTTCTATCAACAATATCTTGCTCATTTTACACCTCCTTTAAGATTTTAAATGGACCTCTCTTATTGGTTGTAATGATTTTATCTCTTCGGCTATTTCTTTTGCTTTCGCGGAACCAGAGATTGGTAGGGAAAAACAAAATGTCGATCCAACTCCAGGTTCAGATCTCTCGAGCCATATGTCACCTCCTTGCCTTTCAATATATTTCTTAGAAATATAAAGACCCAAGCCACTTCCTGCAGAAATCGTGCCAGGTGAAGGAGCAGATGGCTTTGAAAATTTTTTAAACAGCAAATCTTGCTGCTTTAGTGGAATACCAGGTCCAGTGTCAGTAACACATGTGTGCACATAGTCGCCGTGGTGGGCAGTTTTAATGGTTACTGTACCTTTCTTAGTAAATCTCATGGCATTTGTAACCAGGTTAATAAGCACCTGACTTATTTTGTCATGGTCTGCTTGTACTGCGGGTAGGGGTTTCTCGGGCGGTACTGCTTTCATTTCGACATCTTGATTGGTAGCGACACTTCTAAGTGAATTTACCAGTAGCTGAGCTACTTGATCCATCTGAATGGAAGGATGTAAGTTGAAGTTTATCACACCGGCTTCTATCCTTGAAATATCAAGCAACTCATTTACCAAGCGGATCTGTCTTTCTACCGCTATCATGACGTCAGTTAAAACCTCTTTCACTTCAGCGTTTAGTTTACCTACATCTCCAGCTAGAATTATACTAATATTACCTTTAATAATGGCCATTGGGTTGCGGAGTTCGTGAGAAGCAATCGAAATAAACTCATCCTTTGCCTTATCTAGTTGTCTAAGTCTGAGGTTGGCTTGAGTAAGTTCTCGAATGGCTTGTTGATAGGCTTCAAGACTTGGTTTGACACCTTCCTGGAAAATACCAGTATGTGCCTTTACCGACTGTTCGCCAAGTTTAGATAACCTATTATTTATTGTAGCGACGTTTCGTTTACCCCCCATAGTAAAATAGGTTCAGACTTTATCTGTTTTCTAGATAAAGTGTAGCCCAGAAGCAAATTGAAAGTCAAGGAAGCCCGAAGCTAATACTATTCTTACATAAAAAGCGGCTTAGATTATCCCTAGAATGGTTTTCCCACGCCTTTCAACTTCTGATCTGGATTACTTCTTGCCACAGTTTAAAGTTTGTGTGAAAATTGGAGTGCCGAAAGTCTAATTAGGTTTGAAAAGCTACGACGATGGAGATTAAAAGCTCTCAAAAGTTGGTTCGCATCCCCGCGGATTCTGTAGATCTTGAAGGTACTCTGGTTATTCCTCAAGGAGCAAAAGCAATCGTCATCTTTGTTCATGGTGCAGGTAGTTCTCGTCTTAGCCCAAGAAATAATTTCGTAGCGCAGGTTCTAAACGACGCTGGGTTGGGCACATTCCTTTTCGACTTACTTACTGAGGAAGAAGACATGGTCTATGAAAATCGCTTCGATCTCACATTATTAACTAGCCGGTTGAAAACTGCAACTGGGTGGTTGCGCGATCAACCTCTGGCCCGAAAGCTTAGTCTTGGCTATTTTGGCGCAAGTACAGGAGCAGCAGCGGCGATTATAACCGCGGCGGAGTCTGGTGCCAGCATCGGTGCGGTTGTTTCGCGTGGTGGAAGGCCTGACTTAGCAAAACAAGCTTTGGGGGAACTGGCGACACCAACTCTACTAATTGTTGGTGGGGAAGACGATGTTGTTCTTGAGCTGAACCAGGAAGCATACGAGCAGATAAAAGCAGAAAAGGATTTAAAGGTCATTCCCGGCGCGACACATTTATTCGAAGAACCTGGAGCGTTAGAAGAAGTATCACGCCTAGCGGCTAATTGGTTTAAGAAGCACATTTCTAGCCGAGAATAAGAGGCTGATTGAAAAAGCAGTTGAATGCTAATAAAATCTCACCAGCTAATACTTAAAATGACATGGACTCGAAAAAATTAGGTATATTACTGATAGTTGTGTTGATAGCCTTAGTGGGCGGATTTTTCTTAATAAGTGGAAGTGAGAATGTTGAAGACGAAACTCCAGATGTGAGGAATCAGGCCCAAGTAATAGAAGACATTACTCCAAAAGAAGCCCACAGTTTGATTAGCGATAATAAAGAGAGCGGTGATTTTGTGATCGTTGATCTTCGAACACCTGACGAATATGCAAGTGGGCATATTGAGGGCGCAACTAATTTAGATTATTATTCCGATACTTTTCGCGACGAACTTGAAAATCTTGATAAAAACAAGACCTACCTCATCCATTGCCAAAGCGGCCGTCGGAGTAGTGCGGCTTTGGAGATAATGAAAAACCTTGGTTTCAAAAAAGTTTATAACATGACCGGTGGAATGGTTGAGTGGCAAGCAAAAGGGCTACCTGCTACGGAGTAGTCCCTCAGTTTTTTGATTTGATTGCACCTGTTTTGATAGCTGCGAATACGATTTGTTTAGTTGAAGTGCTAATTAAATAATGCAAAATCACGACTCTTTCCTACATTTTCTAAAAAACAGGGAACTGGATGAGCTATATGCCAGTTTAGCAATAAGATCTTTTGCTATGGGAATGATTGGGATATTTATTCCGATCTATCTATTAAAGCTTGGTTATTCTTTGGACTCGGTCTTCCTTTTTTATGCAGTCGCGTTTGGAGTAAACGCACTATTTATCATTCCAGCTGCAGGATTTTCCGCAAAATATGGGTTTAAACACTCTATTTTTCTAAGCGTTCCCTTCCTAGTTTCTCTTTACCTATTGCTTTACTCGCTTGGGACTTTTCATTGGCCTCTGCCTTTACTTGCGGTCGCTTTTGGGATTAACCGCGCTTTATTTTGGATGGGTTATCATATCGATTTTTCAAAATTTAGTGATAAAGAAAATAGGTGGCGTGAAGTTGGATTTGCCAGGATGTTATTTTTCGGGTCTCATTTTCTGGGTCCTTTAGCTGGGGGAATTTTCCTCACAATCTTTGATTTTAAAATGTTATTTATTTTGATTATTATTCTACTTTTTATATCTATCACGCCATTATTTTTATCAAAAGATGTGCACGAGCCTATATATATCTCGACTGATAAAATTTTCACTTATTCAATGATAAAAGAGGGTCTGGTTTTTATAGGTAGGGGAATAGAAACAGGGGTAAGTTTGGTGGTATGGCCAATTTTTATTTTCTTTTCAATTCTTGGCAGTTTTACCGCTCTAGGTTTTGTGTCAACCTTATCTTTATTTTTTTCTGCGGTTGCTATTGCTCTTACCGGTGTTTTTTCAAACATCAAGAGGAGTTTGGTGCTGAAGGTTGGAGCGTTGGCCACAGCGTTTATTTGGCTTTTAAAAACTTTTATAACAACTCCCTTGCAGGTATACGTCATTGATTCATTTCACGGAGTTGTCCGGGCATTTGTGACAGTACCGCTAGATGCATTATCTTACGATAAAGCGAATAAGGCTGGGATTATCGAATATATTATATTTCGGGAAATACTAGTTGAAACTGGGCGGGTAATTGTATTTGTCTTTATGCTGTTAGTGGCAGATCTAGTTACTGGATTACTTATCGGTAGCGGTGCATCATTATTGTTCTTACTTTTCTAGAATAAAAAGATTTTGTTTGGCTTGGGGGTAACCGTTTTTTACAAGGGGAATTTATTATGGAAAATAACCAACCGATAATTAAAAAAACGCCCAAAAGTTTTAACCTAACTGTAGCTTTGCTTGTCGTGACAGCTTTGTTTTGGTTTGCGTATGCTATTTACGCTTTGGCTTTCAGGCCTGCCGCCATAGAAGGGATGGCCATGCCCGCCCTTATTGCTGCAGTGGTATTTAGCCTGCTTACTTTTTTTGTTTACAAAAGAAAACTGTGGGCTTACTGGGTGGGTCTTATCTTCGTCGTCGCGAACGTACTCCTAACCATTATGGATGAAGTGGGCTATGCTGACCTTTTCTATCTTGCACTCTCCGTAGTAATTCTTGGGCTATCGGTAAAGAGCAGATCTGTGTTTAGAAAGTTGCCTTCAGAGTAAGCATCACACGACTCAAACTTCAAAACTCCACTAGAATATGTTAGAAGTAATTTAAGAGCCAGTGCTACGTGATGTATAGATCCAGCACACTTTGTTGACACGGTTGGCTGGGACATGCCATAATTTTAGTGAGGGTTTTCAATCAGGCGGTTGTTCTTTTTAAAAACTGGACATTAAATTAAAGATACGAAAGGGGGTGAATGAATGAAAAAAATCCTGTCCTTAGGCTTAAGCGCGCTTTTTTTACTGGGTTTTGCCACTCCAGCCTTCGCTCTCGTAACCACTAGTCAAATAGCAAACGGTGCAGTCACTAGCGCCAAAATTGCTAATGGAAGCATCACAGGTGCGGATATGGGTTTGAACTCAGTGGGCGCTAGGCATATTGCTAATGGGCAATTAAAAGCGGAGGACTTAGCTAATAATGCTGTTACCGACGCCAAGATTGTCGATGCGCTGTCAATTTATGGAGGTACGATAGGCGATACACCAATCGGGCTAACCACTCCAAACGACGCTGTTTTCATGTCAATAACGGCTTGGGATGGTGTAACATTTCTAAGCTATACCAATCTATGGGATGTCGATGTAAGTGGGATTTTCAGCCTTGGTTACGACTTATTGTGGATCGAAGACGACGGTGTTGGATCTAGCCCAGCGACCGGCACCTTAGAAATAGGTACATCCTTCACCCAAGTGCAATGCGACGATCCTGACGGGTGTGATGTTACTTTAGGCGAAACTAATGCATCTGACGGCGACATTTTGGCAATTGTGAATGCTTCAACCAACACAGCCAACTTTGCCGATACTGCTGATGTATCAGAGCTAGCTGGAGCCTTCGCCGCTGGTGAGTGGGACACGCTAACACTCCTTTACGAGTTTGATCGTTGGGTGGAGCTTTCCCGGTCCAATAACTAGTCGGGGATAAGACGAGGGTGTCACAACCAAAACCTACTAGCTTCATACGGATGGTATTGTCTGTTATCTTCACTATCCTTAGAGATACTATAAAAAACAGGAAATTGCTGGTAGGTGTTTTAGTTGTAATTTTATATGTTGTCGCTACTACCCTAATTTTTCAACAAAAAACTAAAACTTCGGCGGAATTCAACTCGCCAAGAATCTCGTTTAAATACCCAAAATACTACCAAGAACAACCAAAACTAGACCCTGCTAAAAACCAAGCTAAAAACCTCATCAAATTAAAATCAGTTGATCCCGTGTGTTTTATCATACTCGCCGAAGAAAAAAATGCGATCAGAGGAGCGAATTTACTAAAGACAAATTTCTTGGATTTTCTTGAAAGAAACGCAGAAAGGAAATTTCCAATCGTTTATGATAGTTATCAAAAACAAAAAACCGAGCGTATCAAAATATCTGAGCGTGATGTTAGTTTTATGTCATTTAGTTATACAGAAACCGACAACAAAACTACAGTTTATGTTAACTTTTTTATCATCCCTTTGGATGACGATGCCTATTACTTAACAATCCAATCGCCTGATAAATCAAGGCTAGTTTCTGATACCGAAAAGGTTCAACCGACAATAGAGGTTAGGTAGATGATGAATACACAATGTGGTTATAATCTCAAGATCTAATCACAAGATTACATCTCGCGCTTGTTTCTCTAGCGAGATATAATCCGAGGACAATGTTACAAAAAAATAGGCTAATTTTGATTCTTGTTGCGATAATCGTTTTGCTGGGTGTAGGGTTGGTGAGCTTGTCTATGGGGGACAGGGTTAAATTTTTGTATCAGCCGGAGAAGGAAATTAAGGTTTCCACCGAAGATTTTTCTTTTCAGGCGCCGAGTAATTGGACTCAAGATGATTTAGGGGAAAGAGATTTAGACCAGTTGTTGGTGGTTAGGATCAGCCGAGAAGACCCATTCGTAACCTTTCACGTCCGAACTCTTTCCGGCGCTGAAAGTATAGATTTCACACAGTTACCTAAAGAGTTGAAGGCTTCCTTCACGAAAAAGACTGAAGGATTCAGAGAAATAAAGGTAAGTCAAGAAAAAATTGATTCACGAGATTGTTTAAGGTACGAGTATGAATACGAAGAGGAGACTAACACTGGAAGTTACGTCGCCCACCAGGAGATGGTTATTACTTTGTTTGAAAATAAAGTCTATTATTTAGTTGGACAAGCAAAAAAGGATGATTACGGTCAAGTGCGTGGTGAAATAAGTAAAATATTCGACTCTTTTAAGTTTGAATAAATTCAGTTGAATTATTGTTAGTTACGGTTCCTGTTCGTAATAAAATTGTTGGGGTCCGGGTTGAGTCTTAGCTAAAATATACAATTCATCCTCGTATACAATTTCTGCGTTCGGCGGGATTACGACTTCGGGAAAAGAAAGTCCGTCTGAGTCGAGTAGTCCAAAATTACCCTGGTCAGTTTTTTGCCTTAAATAGTAGATGTTATCGTAATTTTTGAAACTTTCTTTTGTTAAGTTCCATCCCTGGCTAACATTCACACGGAGTGTCCAAGCTGCCCACCACTCTAACCCATGTCTTGTAATAATCAATGTTCTCTCGGGATCACCAATCACGTTTTTTAGTTTAAAAAGATCGTTGTACGCTTCATTTGTGATTGACGTTGCGGGTTTTACACCCAACACTACCTGGACTGGAGCAATCATTAATGGAAGCATCAAGACAACGAGGCACAGCCTCTTCCATGTAGTTAAGGTATATTTTAGAAGAAAAATAGAAACGATAGTCACGGGTATATAAGCCATCAGGTAAAGTCTGCCTGCCCATTCAGCACCAAGAAGCGGTGATGCCATAAAAATTGTAACAGTTAGAGAAGTCAATAATAATATTTTTTCTTTGGAGACAATCTTCCCTCTTTTTCTAACAAACAAGACTAAGCCAAGAATCGCTAACAAGTTAGCGCTGGTGACGATGGGGATGGTAGTTAAATATTGCAGCGGGGAATTAGTTGCACCGTTCAAAACAGCAAAAATTATTGGCCGCTCAAACATTTTGATCGGGAAAAGTATTACGCTTACTAGTTTTCCTAGCCGTTCTGGGTCAAAGAAAAGTAAAAAAGCAGAGATAGAAGCGGTAGTTAAAAGCAGTAAAACAGGCATCTTTATTAAATCAATTTTTCTCCCGTGTTTAAGGGTAATAGAGAAAAAGAGGAAGCTGGCTGAAAAAGCTAAACAAAAGCCCAACGCCCCTAAGTGGGTTAAGCCTGTCAATACGAAGAAGGCTCCCGCCCAAAGATAATCGAGCGGTCTACCTCTTCCTACACCCTTGTATAGAAAGTAAATGTAAAACATCGCCCAGACAAGCCCAATTGAGTTCTTTTGAAGCTCACCTATCATCACAATTGCTGGGGTAGACATGGTTACCAATACGACAGTTAAGAGGGGGATCCATCTGGGAGCTTTTATATCTTTCGCAACGGAATTTGCTAAGAGAAACAAAGGTATCGCAATTAGTGGATAGAGTAGGGCATCGATAATTTTTGAAGAAATCATAATACATCCTGAAAAATCACAAAGACCAGCGAAGTTAAGAAGTTTTGCAAAAAAGGCCTCGGTATAAAAAACGAGGGGTAGATCTGGAAATCCAAGTGTCCCATTTTCGAGAATAGAACGAACTTGTACGAGGTAGTAGGGCGCGTTTATACCAGGCATTAGTTGGGTGCTGAAATTGATTTGTAGGCGAATAATTGCAGCCACGGCTATTATTAATAGAAGTCCGAGTTTCTCAAAAGTATTTGAGTTTTCTGGGAATTGTTGCGGACTATTGCTGCGTGTAGCCACAATTATATTTAATTATATCTCGCTAGAGAAACAAGCGCGAGATATAATCTCGCGATTATAATCTAGACCAAGATTCAAACACTATACACCACCGCAAGTTTTGGGTTTCTTGCAAAAGATCTGGCGGAAGGCCTAGAATTTAATTGTGGGTAAACTTCGAAAAATTCTAAGTAAACCACTTGTTTCTGTTCCCGCTATTTTGATTATTATCCTCGCTCTCGCGGTTGGCGGCTGGGCAGTTTTAAATTTTGGTAAATCCCCTGATTCTAGCCAAGATTCTGATAAAAAAGAGGCACAATCCGGGTCCCCGTCCGCAACTGAATCTAGCAAACAAACCAAACCACAATCCTTTGCCTACACCTTGGTTGCTTATAAGGGACAGGTTTTCGGTGCCAAAATACCGAAAGGTTGGAAGGTGACAGACAACGAAAGTGGAATAGATATTATGGATCCATCTGATTCTAATACTGGAGCTGCTGGAGCAGTAGCTATCGGTTGGTACGGCTATCAAACACCAGATGGCTTTATTAGCTTTATGTTGCAGGCAATTGGTGCTACAGATGTGAAGTATGTAAACCAATCATCTGAAGAATCGATCAAAGATCCAACCAGCGGTTTGGTTTGGGAAATGAAAACAAAGACCTTTACTTTTAAAAAGGACGGCATACAGCTTAAAGCCAAAGCCAGTGCTGGAGTATTAAACGGTTATGGACAATTCATGGGGATGATTGTTGCTTTTCAAACCACTCCTGGTAAATGGGGAAAATGGGCGCCGACTCTTGAGAGAGTTGCACAATCGATCACGATTATTAATCCAGTTCAAGCCGGTGGAATTGATAAAGTCCGCTTGCCAACCGCTGCTGATTTGGCGAATGACTCCTCGCCGCTAATGGATTCTTGGAACTACCGAAACAGTGTGCAAGAAAAAACTTCTCATGAGTTTTCCGATGCGATTATGGGTCAAGAAAGTGATTTGATTTCCCCTTCGACCGGACAAACATATACCTTGCCTTTGACTTCATACGATCCAACTATTGGTGGGTATCGTAACCCCGACAAACCAAGTGAGACTTTGACTGATCCTTATTAATAGGAGGTTATCAAACTATGAAAAAATTATTTGCAGTTTTATCAGTAATAATTGTGTTAATCGTTTTAGCGGTTGTTGGGGCTGGCTTGTATTTCACAAGAATTTCGACGGAGACACGAATCTTTCGGATGGCCGGGCAAAATGTCGGGCCTTATCAAGGAGGACGCGTCCTTCTAGCAGAAAAAATTACTGACTTTTCTGATTTGAAGAAGGGCGATGGGGTTTTGTACATGGTTGAGCGAGAAGGGAAAAGCGTCACTCGGGTTGGAATAATTTATGGTTTGCCGGGCGAGAAAAATTTGGGGAGAAATAAAGACGTTGGTCTTGATGAAAACCATTTTTTGGTAGGTCAAAACGAAGAAAGAATGGAAATGGTGGAAAAGGAACAGATCGGTTGGAAAGTAACCCGGCAGTTTTGATTTGTAAATTCTGAATCCAACCCCTCCGAATGCAAACCCCGGGATTGAGGCTACGGTAAACAGACTTTCTTTCCGAGGAAGGAAAAAGTAAAATTTACTTATGACGTCTAGTGTATTAAAAAGTCCAGTCGCCAAGAATATTTTATCGGCCGTGGCTGTGGCAGGCTTTGGCTTTATATTGTTGAACCTTACATTTCTCTTCGACTTTCTCTTCCAAAGTTTGGTCGATGCACTCGTTAGACCCTTCACGCAAGTTGATTTCAATATGGCCTGGTCCTGGTTTCCACCAGTAAAGCACGCTATGTTTGTTGTTATTATCGGCATTATCTCCTGGTTTGTTTTTCGGTCAAAACTAGGCACGCTTTACAAAACAATTTATATGACCGTGCCACTGGCGGTGGTTCTCGCAACAATAGGAATGTTTTTGGGCCAATGGCCGGTAATTTCTTATCCGCTTGGTGGTTTATTTTTTATTGGTGTTTTGTACTATCTTTATCGCACTAAACAGCCTTGGCTTTACTACTACACTTTGGCCTTAGTCAGCCTTGCTCTACTCGCTGTTGGTCTCTTGGGTGTAGAAATCTAGGAAGCAAAATTTCTTAGACAAAGAATTTACCGCCAAACAAGAAGGGGTGTATTAAATAATTATTCCCAAAAAAATTAAACTTGAAGATTTAGGCTACGGCGCATTTTTTGAATCCAATCTGAAAAAATTAGAGTTGGATAGGTATTTAGTTGCACGAGTTATTGCTGAATATAGAGAGGCGTATAGAGTAAGAAGCGTAACCGGGGAATATTTAGCAAAAATAACCGGAAAACAAATGGTCAATTCCCCATCAAGGGAAGACTATCCAGCCGTGGGTGATTGGGTGGTCATAACCGAACCTGATAAGGAACGGGCCGTGATTCGTAGCATATTGCCGAGGAAAACTATATTAAGAAAAAAATATAGCAATAAACACGAAAGTCAGATTATTGCGACAAATATTGATGTTGCGTTCGTTATCGGGTCTGTTGACAGAGATTATAATCTCAATCGTTTTGAAAGGTATTTTGTTTTAGCAAACGACGGGAATATTAAGCCGGCTATTATATTAAATAAAATTGATTTGATTTCTGACGCAGAGTTAAACCTAAAAATAGGCCAAATAAAAGACAGATTTAATGATGTTGATATTATTCCAACCAGCACAATAACTGAGCGGGGGTTAGCTAAATTAATGAGACACATAATAAAGGGGAAAACATATTGTTTTCTTGGTTCGTCTGGGGTGGGAAAATCATCTTTGATAAACAAGTTACTTGGAAGAAACACAATAAAAATTAGAGAAGTAAGCCACCGTACCGGAAGAGGTAAGCACGCTACTACAAGCAGAGAAATATATTTTTTGGAAAACGGAGGGATCGTAATTGATAACCCGGGAATGAGAGAAGTTGGTATGGCGGATTCGAGTGCCGGAATAGAAAATGTATTTAGTGAAGTAACCACTTTATCAAAAGATTGTAAATATGTTGACTGTAAGCATACGTACGAGCCGGGTTGCGCCGTCTTGAACGCGGTCAAATCCAAAAAGTTAGATGAAAATAAATATTTAAACTATGTTAAGTTAAAAAAGGAAGCTGAATATTATGGTATGACAGAACTTGAAAAAAGGAGAAAAGACCGCCGCTTTGGAGGGTTTGTAAAAAAGGCGCTGGAACAACTAAAGGAGTACTAACCTTGATTATTGGGAAAAAGAATCTGCCGCCAAAGAGTAAAATTCCACAAACTAGCCCCATTTAAATCAGATTTGCTTTCCGAGGAAGGGAAAAGTTGTGACATTGATATAATAGAAAAAGAGATGGAACCAGAACAACAAAAACCAAAGCGAGTATTTTTCAAGCGCTTTTGGTGGGCAGGATTGATTTGTCTTATCTTGCTCATTAGTTTAGTCGGTTTTTTGGTCTCCTTAAATCAGACTGAGAAAAAAAGGAATGCGGAAAAAGAACAGCAAAAACAAGCGCAGATCAATAAGGAACGGGCTAAAGAAAATCAGGGCTATAAATATATTGAACCGACAATGACAGAAGCAGAACTCGCAAAAGCAAGTTTGGCTCTAAAAAACGGCGTTTCTATAGACGATCCAGCAAATGATTTTGCGATCCCGCCGGTTGGGGTAGATGCTGATGGCAAGTCCGATAATCAAAAACCATATTCTTTAGGTTGGAACGATATAAAAAAAGTCACTTTTGGAGCAGATAACGAAAATTTTTACATCCGTTATGATTTTTACGGAATGTTTCCAAATTCAATGGTCACTACAGAAGGGGATGATATTAGAGGTATTGGTGGTAATGTAGGACTTTCGAAATTCACATCAACAGACGGAACGACAAATGAGGGGATGTGGCAGATTGGGCTAACTTATGCTGAATCAAAAGGTAAAGATTCAAAAGATGAATCAGCTGGATTCAACATTATTACGCCTCGTCTTCATGTGACCAGCATTGCTTCGCCGACAAGCGAAATAGATAAACATGGTGAAACAATTTATTCTCTTGGGAGTGATAAGGGAAAGGTATACGGTGGAGTTGGCAAAGATTTTTTGATGGCGGCATTTCCGCTCGCAAACCTTCATGTTTTACCGAACAGTGATATTAGTTTTGATATCAGTGTCGAAACAAACAGCCACATCTACCACCATTCCTCAATAGACCCGCTTTTGGATTTTGGTAGCTCAAAATCCGGGAAAACTATCCAGTATAAGCTTGGGAGCAATACTTATACCAGTTTTAAACCGGATTATAAATAAATGAAATGATATGAATGCAACTAATAGCCGATCAAAAAAAATCATTTTTAACCCACCTCTTGTGAAGAGGGTATAATTAAATTAATTAACCATGACTAAGAAAATTATAATAATCGCACTAGTTTTAATTGTTTTAGTTGTTTTGGTTTGTGTGGTTGTTGCCAAGCTCTACCATCCAAAAAATAATACCAATAACACTACCAGCAATAACAACGTCACCCAAAACATAAACAGCAATAACGAAATCAGTAGTTCACAAAGCGAGGGGAGTCTAGGGAACCACAAATGTCTTTCAAAATTTAGAGTTGAGAAGAGTGTGAGCTATTCTGGTGACCCGGAGATATTAAAATTAGATTTCTTCCAGTCGTTTAGCAGTGGTGCCTTTTTCGGCAAAATTAAGGATTATCGACCAGAACAAAATAAACAATTTGCTGCTTTTATGAACCAGTTGATGCAAGAAAAAAAGGTTACGACTTACGAGCATTTAAGGGCTGATGTCTGCCTTTACAACCAGGATTTGTTGAATCCAGAAAATGGCGCTAGTCTAAATTACTACGTCGAGCATTATTATTGTACGAATCATTGTCAGACCGGTAATTACGAAATCCGGGTTGATTTAGATGCTATTGGAAACTTCGTGGGATACAGACGGGGTGACAATGTATATTAATCTTATATAATTTAATTACACCTGTATGATAGAGGACACGGCCAAGAAAATATTTGACTTCTTACATCAATTTTATTCTGATCGGCTGTACCCCGCAGCTATTTCCGTCTTGAGATTTTTGGTTAACAACAGGGATGCTATCTGGATTTTAATAGCAGTAGTTGTGGTTCTGGCAATCGTTAGAAGTAAGGTAAAGTTCGTAAATTCCCACAGAATTCTACCTAAAGTTATAGATGCTGTAAGTGGCTGTTTAGTAGTACTCATCCTCCTTGTTGCCTTTTTTCGCTTTGGTCCTACCGTATCAGATTATTTAGATAAGTACGACTCCGATTCCGAATCGTCAACAACTACAACTTCGCAACCGCAATCGACCTCACAAAACCAAAGCACTTCAAACCAAAGTCAGCAGACAACTACCCCGCAAACTACAAAACAATTATATTACTTTGTAGGCTGTTCCAACTGTTATGCTGAAGGTTGCAGACGCAACGGCTATAGCTATGGCGGCTACAGCGCCGAATACTGGAACTATTACCGAAATGTCTGTCGAAGCTGTTCTTGCTCCGACTTCAAAAGCCAATCTTTCTGGAGGTAACTTCGGCGAAAATTGCTAAAGCACTCGGTGTTTCAATTGAAGAATTGTTAAAATAATTTTATACTTAATTTTTAATTTAAAACTATGAAGAAAATCATAAATTTACTTGCAGTAACAGCGATTATTTTGTCAGGATATATTCTTTTTGCCTCTTCTGCCCATGCCGATCTGATGAACCCAGATTTTTTAACAAAAAAATGTAATGCTGGAGAAAAAGAAATCGTATGTAGCTATAGCAGTAAGGAACCATTCGGATCTAGAACTACTGATGAATGTAAGAAATACGCCAACAATTCTAATTACT
>DASVHF010000063.1:0-6699 GCA_036382695.1 Candidatus Nanoarchaeia archaeon
CGTTTATTGTCCCGATACGTCCTCCAATCGCGATCACAGCACTAGAGATGGCAACCGAGATCGTGTTGCGGAATTTGAGCATGAACTGCTTCTTTAGATCTCGAATCTTCTCGAACTGCCGATCAGTAAGACGGTGATAAACGCAGTGATACCATGTCTGATTCGCCCAGTTTCCAGCAAAGAGGATCACCTCTCCTGGATAATCAGGAAAGCCAAAATAGTAAAGGTGCTCCTCAAGACTGCTGGCTGGCGAAACAGCGATGATTTGGCCACCGACACTCCTTGCAGCTTCCGCAGCCACGTATGGTAAACCAGTGGCCGCACCATTTACCAAAGTACAGCCAGCATCAGCAATCGCTCGTCCTAGTCTTCGTGCGAGACCAACCTGCAACTTGGTGTAACCGAACGCTGACCCAGCAACCATGATGCTTGGCACGACAAGCTCCTCCCAATGATATGGGTAACTTTGTGTGCAATAGCACAAAGTATAAGTAAAGAAACTATGAGACGTCAACTAGGAAAGTTAGAAATCAAAAGGTAAAAGTCAAAAATTTAGGCCTCACTCACTATAGTTTGACGAGGGTAGGCTAATTTGGTAAACTTACACAACGAAACAAGTTGGGCCGGTAGCTCAGCGGTTAGAGTGCCTCTCTGTCGAAGAGGATGTCGCGGGTTCGAATCCCGTCCGGCCCGCCAGCCATCCATTCCACGATCAAACCCATTTCTGTCAGAGATACCGTTTGATCTATTTAAGAGTAATTAGTATCAATTGACCAGCCTTTAATATATTGCTATAGTATCCTCCGTACTTCGAAACACAAGGTTTCTCAGTACTCTTGGCTACTGCGCCTAGAAGGCTAAGTGTGCTTCGCATTCTGCGTTCGGAAGACGAACTAAGTACTTCCCTAGCAAAACGAAGGGTCGAGAGACGAAACTCTTTTTTATTTCCTACTGCCTGAAGCTAAGAGGGACGAAATTGTTAGGATTATCTGCTCCTCGTTAATTATTCCATAAAGGAGGTGTTAGTTATCTTAAAAGCGTTTTGGACCTCGCAAAGATCAACAATAATTTCAGCTGTTATTGCTATTGCAGTAATCGCGGGTTTGTTTATCGTATTCAACGCTCTACCAGCAAATGAGTCAACGAAAGATACTGAAGAGAAAAAGCAAGAACAAATAAAAGAAGAGAAAGACAAAAAGGACAAAGAGGAATCAAAAGACGGAAAAATAACCTTGCCAGCGACATATACAGTCGTACGTGGTGATCATCTCTGGAAAATATCGACTCAATTCTACAATACTGGGCTTAATTGGACGTTGATAGCAGCGGAAAACAAATTGGCCAATCCAGACATTATTCATGCTGGAAATATCTTAACCATACCCAAAGAAGATACAAAGATAAACGCTCGTACTCACACAGTGGTAAAAGGTGATACTCTTTGGGATATTGCGCAAGACTTTTACGGCTCAGGTTTTGAATGGACAAAAATAGCCAATGCCAATCCAGGCAAAATTGGCACCCTACCCAACGGCAATTCTCTCATAATACCCGGGCAAGTTTTAGCGATCCCATGACACCAGCTGGTAATTAGTATATACTTAAACCATCACAAGCAGCTGTGGTGTAGCGGCAACATGCCTCCTTCCCAAGGAGGAGATCGGGGGTTCGAATCCCCTCAGCTGCTCCAAGTTAAACTTGCGGACTTTGCATTTCTTCTAAGATTAAATATAATTTCATAAATAAATCTATTTATGGCTACGGATTCAGAAAACCAACAAACATACACAATAACTCAAGAAGGTGAAAAGACCATCATACTTACTTTCACGAAAATATTGTCGGAGGAAGAAAGTAATCACCAAGCAGAAGAAGTCGTCGCTACAATTATGGCAATTTTTAGTAAAAACCCGCAAAAGAGTTTCAACCTAATAATTGATCTCACCAAGTTAGAATCCTTACCTTCATTTTTTACGGACAGATCACGGAATGTGTATACTACACTCTCAAAACATCCGCAATTACTTAGAGTCGCCGTCGTGGGCGCGAATATATTTTACAAACTAGTGACTAATTTTCTTATGACTAGTACAGGCAAAGGCCTCCGTATCCAATGGTTTGATAACAAACCTGATGCAATCTCTTGGCTGAACAAAGACTAGACATTATCCCAAATTAATACAATAATATACAATACCGGAATTGGTTCTTTCTAACGTGCCGAAGTAGCTCAGTGGTCAGAGCGGCCGCTTCGTAAGCGGTAGGTCGTGGGTTCGAGTCCCACCTTCGGCTCCAAATATGAAGAAAAGCCAGAGGGTCGGTGTGCCCCATTATACTTATCGGCAAGACAAAACAGAAGAAAAGACGCTTTATCGCAGGTTGGCGATAATTGGCGGTATAACTATCATTCTACTAATAGCGCTCGCGTTTTGGGGAGTGACTTTTATAAGTATCATCGGGCGGTTAGGAACAAAAGGTGAAGATGAAACAACGCGAATTAGCTTTGAGATACCTCTCCAAAAACCGTCTCTCACTTCTGTCCCTGAGTTTACTAACAAAGACGAAATAACTATATCAGGTACGACAACAAGCGAAGCAAGTCTAGTTCTTTACGTTAATGGAACACAAATAAGTAGAACTATCGCTGACACCAGCGGAAATTTTTCTTTCATCGATGTTTCCTTAAAAGAGGGTCTTAACTTAATAAAAGTAATCGCTTCCAATGCTGCTGGAGATAACCAGGAAGAAAGAGTTTTAATCACTCTCGACAAAATCAAACCAGAACTGAAAATCACCTCACCTACCAATGGTCAATCATTCCCAAAAGATACGGATACGATCACCATAAAGGGCGTGACCGAGCCAGACTCTACAGTACTTATTAATTCAATCCAAGGCACTCTTGATCAAGACGGCAACTTCGCTTATACTCTGTCGGTTACTGTTGGAAAGAATAAAATTGAAGTTAAATCTACCGACAAAGCCGGCAATTCCAATATCGAAAAACTATCTATTACCGTAGGAGACTAAGAAGTTTTGGCCCTTTTGGGCTGTAAACTAGCAAACCACGCCGCTACTGCTAAAAACACCCAAAATTGACTACTCAGATCGTTCTTGAAGTACGGAACATCCACCAAACCGTGAATGAAAGTGTAAACCATTACCGCCAGTAAACCGACCGCTAGAAAATTGTCCCGGCGCCCCACCAACACACTCCAATACCTAGAGACTACCCAGAAAAAGACCAACAAACCTCCTATTCCCAACTCTGTCCAGAAATTTAGGAAGATGTTGTGAGGATATTGATATGAATATGGCTCGCAAGTGGTGTAAGAAGGATAAATCTCTGGAAAACCAGAAAGCCCAGCCCCAAGTATTGGCTTATCAAAAAGCATTTGCCTTGTCGCTTGCCAAATACAAAGTCTTGAACCAACACTCTCTCCAAAACCAGCATGTTTTTTCAGCACAAATCTATCAATGTTAACAAAACCCAGTAATGAAATTATTAGGAAAAAGGCCAATAAAAGAAAAAACAACCATCTACTTAATCTTTTAAGAATTTCTGGTAAATGGGTGAAAATTGTTAGCGCACCAAAAAACAATAACAATAAAACCAAGCCAGCACTAGCCCCGCGACTTTTAGAAAGGTAGATCGTGGCTAAGAACGATGCTAGAGCGACAATCAGAAACAAAATTAAACTCCTTTTCTGCAAGCTGGATTTCTTATTTTTGATTGTCTCAGCTAAAAATCCCAATCCTACTGCGAAAAGAGGCCCGAGATAAAGACCTAAAGCATTTGGGTTGTTAAACACACCAGTTACTCGATCAATTGCAATAGACTCTGGAGAAAACGGATCAACTTTGAATATAGATTCCCCGATTGCAAGTACAGAAAGCCAGAGTCCGGAAAGAATGAGTGGAAGGACGACCCAATTAACTGATTTTTTCGCTAGCGACAAGTCTAAAATAACAATAAAAAGTAGCGCTGGTTCAATAAAATATGCTTTCCAAACCCCAGCGGCTGCTTGTAAATTTGGTGAGATAAATACCGAAAAGATACTAACAACTAGAAATATTACTAAAGGCCAAAAAAACGGCCCTCTAAGCCTCTCAAAGAGCCGTTGAATGCTGATATCGCCTCTTTTGATCTGTGATACACGCCATACGAACCATGACAAAAAAGAGCCTAAAATTAATACTTCCAACAAGGTGAGGGGGATAGGTGAGACACACCAAGCAAAATTACTACACCGAACTACATAGAGCGGTAAAGATATAAGTGTACTGGTCGTTATAATCTGGGTGACTCTCATCTCTTCTCGGTCCTAAAGGCAATAAACAAAACCCCAATACTTAATCCTAGTATCAATAGCTCACTAGCGATAGTAACAATAGCCGCGGCGTTGTACCCAAATCGTGGCACTAATACTAGGTTAGCTACCAAGTTAACGGCAGCGGCGAAGCCGTAAATAAACAGCATTTCCTTTGTTTTGCCCAAAGTAATTGCTAGCCACAGAGTAAGCGGCGTGATGAAAAATAACGGAAAGCCAAGAAACAAGATCCTGGTTGCCAAAAGGGCTGGCGAAAACTTTTGAAAGATCAGGATACCGAATATGAAAGGCGCAGCCACCCAGCCTAGAATTAACCCAAAGACGCCGAGGAAAACCAAAGCAATCGCCAGCTTTTTTGTAAAGCTGATCAACGAACCGATACCCGCCTCCTTTTTCTGAACCATAATCGGATAACCAACATTCATTACAAAAGCTGGTAGGTAAATCGCCAACTCGAAAATTTTATAGGCAAATCCGTAAAAACCGGCGGCGGTTACACCAGTAAGGTTTAACGAAGACTTATAGTCTGCTAACAACACAATCTGTTTATCAATTTGAGCGTTAAATTGGCTAAAGATCAGTACTAAACCAATTGGAAAAGCCGCAAAAGCTATTTTTCGGGCGAAGTTAAGATCGAAGACCGGGGAGATTTCCCCTAGCTGGAAACGAACCAAATAAAACGCTACCAGGACTCTTATTACACCACCGGCTACCAAAGCCGCAATAACAAACAAAATGCTATCAAAGCCCCTCACCGCTAAGAAAACCAGAATTAGGTTGGCAACTGCACCAATTGTGTCGGCAATCACCGCCTGATCGTAACGAATTCTAGCTTGGAACAAAGCTAGACTAGTAGCAGCAAGCGTTTGGGCAAATATCAAACCTAGCCCAATAATAATCCCCAATTTCGCCACTACCGGATAATCGGTAAATGCCAAAACGGCCGTGGCGATAAAAGCTACTAAAATCGAGACGATCAACCTTAACCCAAAAAGTTTTTTGAAGTACTCTTTTTGTTTTTCAGGATCGGCACCGATTTCACGAACAAAGATAGCATTCAAACCAAAATCTGTGAAAACATAAAAGAGAGCGGTGTAACTTAAAATTGTGTTAAAAATCCCAAACTCCCCTACCGAAAATTTAGGTATAACCAATAGATAGATAATAATTGCCGTCGAAAGAGTGGTAATTGCCTTACCAATTAGCTGAACCGCCGTATTGTAAGCAAGTTTAAAAGGAGTGTTCATTTGGATATGTTAGTTTAACAATTTGCTAGTTTGCTAGCAATAGAAAAATTAGCCCTCCACGTCCAACAAAGACGGGAGGGCCAAGCTTAGAAACTCAAGAAGGCCAGTAGACTACATCCACCTCCCTTCCTTTAGCCTCCACGATCTTCCCAATACGGTAATGCTCGGGGAGTTTTCGGCCGACTTTCCGAAGATTCTCAGGCGAAACTACGAGTACCAAACCAATTCCCTGGTTGAACACCCGAAAAGCCTCGATCCTCCCCTGCGCATCAAACCGATACAGACTCTTACCTTGCTCTTCGACGATTCTGTCGATAAAGGCAAACTCGGCTGGTCGCGGCCAGAGCCACCGTCCATTCTTGTTACGGGCTTTGATCACCGCCTTGCAGCCCACCGGCAACAGCCTTTCAATGTTGTCGTAAAGACCACCACCAGTAATGTGGGCGACTGCCTTCACCTCACCCTTCACCTTTTGGATCGCTTCTCGGTAGGAACGATGCGGCCGCAGAAACACTTCCGCGATTGTCCCGGAGATTGACTCTACAGTCTGCAACAGCCCAAGTTTTGACCAACTGATTATGTCCCGCGCGAGCGAGTAGCCACTGGTATGAAGTCCACTCGAGGGTAGACCGATCAGAACATCACCAGGCTTTATCGATGACCCGGTGACGACTTCTTCTTTCGGCACCTCGCCGCAAATCATACCAATGAGATCGATCCTCCCCGGTTGGTAGATATCGTCTCTCTTCTCGACAAAACACCCCATAAAGGGAACGTCCTGCTCTTGACAAGCAGCTATCAGACCTTCCTGTAGAATTTGGATCGTTGATTCGCTCACCGAAGAATGCACTCCAAGATAAGCATCGAAACCGAATGGCACCGCGCCAGTGCACAGCAGATCGTTTACGCAATGGTGCACCAAGTCGCGGGGAAGCGCTCCTACCAAGCCGCTCTCCAAAGCAAGAATCGACTTAGTTCCTACCCCATCGACCGAAACGACATGAAAGCGCTCGGCCTCTTCCCAAGAAGGGGGCTGGTATTTTTCTGCTTCGGCGGCAATCCAAAAGATCACCTCCCCCCTGCCCTCCTGGTAGATATCCAGCATCTCGGCCGTTTCGCCA
>DASVHF010000064.1:0-12013 GCA_036382695.1 Candidatus Nanoarchaeia archaeon
TTTTATCGCCGGCTCCAACTTGGCTATTACCACCGACTCTGCCTCCGACTTAGTCACTTTCTCCGTCACCGGAACTGTCGCCAATGCCGATACTTTGGATTTGCTGGATTCTACTGCTTTTGCCATACTTTCTGAAAACGAAAACATTTCTGGTAACTGGACCTTTTCTTCCACAACTGGAACACCTATCGTAATAAAGCCATCGTCGGGTGTGCCTGGAGGGACTAAGATGTTCGATCTTCAAAATGTTTTCGGATCAACAGTATTTAGTGCTACTGTGAGTGGAGATCTGACAGCGAATTCCTTAAGCACTGGAGGCAGTGTAAGATTGGATAATAGCGGTAATTTAGCAAATATTGGCACTATAACTACGAGCGGTCTTGCTACTTTCAATGATGCTGTAACGATTGGTGATGGTAATACTAGTGGTGATTATTTGACAATAACGCGGGCTGGAAATGCAAATGTGGTTATCACAACGCGGAATTCGGATAGAGTAATTTTACAAGGGGCTTATTGGAATGGCTCTGCATCCACTAATATTAATATGCAGCTGCTAACAATAGTGGATGATACTACCCCTAGCTACAAACTTTCAATTCTAAACAATTCAAGTGCTGTTGTCGCTTCCTTTTATGATGATGGAGACGCCCAACTAATAGGCGACCTCACGGTTAACGGTGGAGATATTGTTACAGGTGCATCACAGCTTATATTACAAGCTCAAGGTGCAAACGCAGATGTTTTAATACAAGGCGGTCTTTGTATTCGTGATGCCACTGCTTGTCCGAACGTAGCTACGGGTGGCCTGCAAGTAGACACTGCCGGCGGAAGCGTGGATGATCCAGGTGACGTCTTTGATGTAGCGGAAGTATATCACGCAACTCAACCTGTCAGTCAGGGAGAGTTAGTGTCGGCTGCTGGTAACCAAAGCGTAAAAAGGACCTCAACCCCATATGATCAAGGAATAATCGGTGTAGTTTCCTATCATCCCGCAGCTTTGGTAGATCAAGGCGCATTTAAGGTTGGTGTAAATCCTAGTGAATTTAATCCAAATAAGCCTTGGGTAGCACTTACCGGTCGAGTACCAACTAAGGTTTCCGCTGAGAATGGAGACATAGAGCCTGGAGATGCTCTAACAAGTTCGTCCGCTCCGGGAGTGGCCATGAAGGCTACAAAGTCAGGTCCCATCATAGGTAAAGCCCTGGAAGCCTACGGAGGCTCGGGAGTAGGCAAGATAATGGTGTTTGTATCCACTGGGTGGTATGTAGCCAGCGTTGGTCAGGATAATAACCTAAACGATTTAAGCAATATCAACCTAGAAACTCTTACAGCTGGCACCATCAATACTCAAGTATTACTGGTCGGAGATGTCGAGATATCAGTGGCAACAAGTGGTGCTCTTAAGATAAATGGCGATGTGGAAATTAACGGAAACTTGGTTGCCTCTAAAGTAACAACAGACGAGCTTGTGATAAGTAAGGAAACCTCAGGTTCTCATATTGTAAAGGCTGGTCAAAAGGAAGTAACGATTGAGAATGACAAAGTTGACGAGACAAGCAAGGTTTTGGTTACCTTTATTTCTGACTATTCCCCTGCTACTCGTTTTTGGGTGACGATGAAGAAAGGCGAGAGTTTTACCGTCCATCTTGACCAGCCAGTAACATCTGATTCCTCATTTAGCTGGCTCATCGTCAACTAGAAACGATCGCACCCCCCCCCTAAAAGGTATACATCCATCAACTTGATTCGTAGGCCAAGAAGCTGAAACGTCCTAGAGAGCAGTCCGCCTACCCCATCTTTATACCACCTTTCCTTATAAATAAGGATCAAAATACAACAATTTATCCGACAACAATTCATGTCCACTCCCGGTGTGTACATTTTTTATCATCAGCTTAGTCGAGCAGGTGGTGCTTTATTTCCTCGAGATTCTTCGCATAATCAGTTTGGTCGGTGACAAACTTTTTATAATCCTCATTTGAGGAAAAATGGGATAAAATGTCTTGAGGATTTATCGAAATATTTTGCGACTCTACCAACCCAATATATACAGGGTAGGAAGACCACTGGTGATCCTCCAAATCGCCCACTATGTCCGAAACCACTGGGTTCAAATGAATATACCGACTTACATGTAGTAGTTGCTCATCGGTTTCAATCCGGATTGCTTTAAAGCGTCCTTGGAAAAGCGGGCCTATCCTTTCGTTTTTGACATTGAAATATCTTGTAAAGCTATTTGACGCCTTTCTCATGAAAGTAGAAATACCGTCATTGTATTTTTGTCGAATTAAAAAATGGAAATGGTTCGGCATTAGAACATAACAAAGAATTTCTACCAGAGAAACATCTGACGGGTGTTTTATCCCCTTTCTTAATTTTCTTGATAGTTTAGTGGTGGGTGCTAAATAGTGCTCGATAGTCTCAAGGAAATGTCTGTAACCCCTATCAGTTAGGAAGACCTTTCTCTTTTCTACTCCTCTGTTAAATACATGATATATCTCATTTGTTTCCAGCGTCGGATTCCTTTTTGGCATTAACCCATTATACAACAATTGTCCACTCCCGGTGTGTACAGTTTTTGGCTTGACAAGAAAGGTGGTAGGAGGCTAAAATTAAGGTATAAAAGGCGTATAATTATACCTTGTAACTAGAACCTGCCTATGTTCGCTTCTGAAAAGGATAAATACCTGCCGACTGATTTAATATCGGATTTTCGGGGGTTTCTAAAATCCTCTGGTTTCACAACAGCCACCGTCAAAAACTACCTGACAGACCTGCGCCACCTTCTTGTTTGGGTCACTCAGAATGTTGGTCAGTTTCAGTTCACTACCATTACTGAAAAAAACCTACGTGCATACCGCAGCTATCTGAAAGAGAAATTCAGAAGCAAGCCTTCGATTTCAGCTAGGCGCCTCTCTTCCCTACGCAAATTCCTCTCCTGGGCAGCCGGCAAAGGATTTGTCACGCAGGAGTTGGTTAAGTCTGCTGAGAAAGTACTGGAAGAATCTAAAGCAGAAGCAGTCTTCCCCTCTCCAATCCAATTAGTTTCACCTTCGCAACCACCAGCAACAGTCCCTGCGCAACCAGCCGATTTATCTACGTACAAAATACATCAAAAGGTAATCCGCCACATCAAAAATACTCGACCTGGTTGGTATCATCGCTACCACCAACGGGATTGGGCGAGTACTTTACACACTGTAATAATGGTCCTCTTTGCCATCACCGTAGTGTCTTTGTTTGTTTATACCGAGATTATCCGTCCCCAACTGGAACAAACCCGTGATCAGTTTGCAGAAGAACTTGGTGATGTCCTAGCCGCCGCTACCCCACCCCGCATCCTTTCTTTTCAAGGCAGGCTGACAGATAACGATGATACGCCTATCAGCATTGCAACCAATATTGTCTTTAAAATCTACAGTGTCCGGACTGGAGGTAGCGCTCTATGGACAAGTAGAACCTGGTCGGTTACCCCTGACCAAAACGGTATTTTCTCGGTTTGTCTCGGCGGACAAGACGCTAGCGATGATTGTTTACTAGGTGGTGGCGCTGATACGGCCATCCCTTCTACCTTATTTTCAGACAACGCTGCTTTATATCTTGGTGTAACTGCTGGTGGTGATTCTGAAATGACCCCCCGGCAAAGAATCGCCTCTGTCTCCTACGCTCTCAACTCCGACGCTCTGGAAGGTTTTCACGGTTCCCAATCCCCTGGTGCAAACCAAGTACCAATATTGGATGGGTCTGGAAACCTCGCCTTTGGCGGCGCTGCTTCTATTACAACCGGTTCAGGCGATTTAACCATCAACTCCGCCGGTGCTTTCGTCTCTTCCGACAATATTGACTTCAATGGTTCTGGTACAAACGATATCGCAGGCACTCTAAACCTATCAGGAAATAACCTAGCATCCTCAAGTAGCCTAACTATCAATTCAGGCGGCTCGGTCGATATTCAAGATGCTGTAACCGTCGATAGTCTGACAACAGATGTTGGTGGTATTACTATCCTGGCTGGTCAGTCAATTATCCCCTCGGGTGCTGGTACTTTGACCATTGGTAATGGTTCTCTGCAGTCTCTGACAGTTACCACAGACAGCACGGGTAACGCCGAGGTGATACTTCCGGACGGCTCAATTTCTGGCACTGAAATTACTGATGATACCATCGTTGAAGCAGACCTTAATGCCCAAGGAACATTGACTGATGAGTGGTGTCTTACCTACGAAGGTGGCGGTGGTGCCCTTTTTCAGTGGCAAGCCTGTGGTGGTGGCTCACAAACACCTTGGACCAGCGACATTGACGCGGATGGTTATGATCTTACCGATCTTTCCAATATCCAATTTAGAGAAACAACCAGCGCCCCAGCTGGGACCGAAGTCGCTTTATACCGCGACAATGCTGGCGATTTGAACCTCAACGCTCTTACCGGCAAAACAATCAATCTCCAAGTAAACGGCAGTGACGAGTATACATTTAGTAGCAGTGTGTTTAATTTGAATACAAATGGAATCAGCGGCGCAGGACTGACCGATTGCGATGGCTCCGGCAGTAAGCTGCTTTGGAACTCTGGCACCAATAATTTTTCCTGCGGCAGCGATCGGGCAACCTACACAAATGTTACCTCCAGCAATTACACCAACGCCACCACTTCTTTTACAGACGTACCTGGCATATCTTTTACTATTGGCCCAGACGAAACGTGGGTATTCGAGATGTGGCTTCAGTCTATTTCTCCTACGGCTGCGGATAGCAAGTTACAAGTTACGATCACGGATGCAACCTCCTGCGACCTTGTGTTCACCCAGATAGAATCAGGGGCCCAGGTAATTTCCAATATTGGCTGTAACACCACTTCTGGTACCTTAGCTACAGATGGTACTGATGAGTCTCATATTGTAAACGGAGTCATTGTTAATGATACCGATACGGATACTGCCCAACTGCAGTTCGGACAAGCTGCTGGGCCGAGTGGTACCTCGACCATTTATGCCGGAAGCTATATAAAGGCTTACAAAATATCCGGCGCCGACCTTGCCGAGGTTTATTATTCTAAAGAGCCAGCTTTAGCTCCGGGAACCGTAGTCAGTTTTGATCCGTCTATAAATACCGGGGTGAAAAAATCAAGCCGCTCCTACGACCCAAGCTTAGCCGGCGTGGTTTCGACCAAACCCGCGCAAGTACTTGGTGACAATTCGCAGGTGAGTGGCTCGCCCGTGTTTTTGGCCTTAACGGGAAGAGTACCAGTGAAAGTTTCAACTGAAAATGGACCAATTGCTCCTGGGGATCTTTTAACCAGCTCATCCACCCCCGGGGTGGGCATGCGGGCGACACGTGCTGGCTACGTAATCGGTCGGGCGCTAACCGCTTTTTCTGGCGACGGAATTGGATCGGTGCTCACCTTTGTTAACACCCACTATGTCGATCCAGCCAGGCTTGATAAAAACGGTAGTCTAAGCTCCACCTTTGACTGGAGCTTAGGAAATAAAGAAAAGGCTGCGGCGCTAGAAAAATTGAGAGTTGATAAGTACAACAATCTATTTACTTCTATATCAGAAGGTAGTAAGTTTATCTGGGAAAATTCCCTTGGCGAAACCTTTGCCTGGATATCAGACACTGGAGCTGCGTTTTTCCAGAAAGTAACAGCTCTCGTGGGAGATTTTGGTAAACTAGTCTTTGGTGAATTAGCAGTCAAAGCCGATTCTCAGGCAGCAGGAGAAGCAAAAATCAAGGAAGGCGAAACAGAAATATTCGTTGAGTCTGAAAAAGTCACTGAAGATTCGCTAATTTACATAACCTCGACCACGAAAACCGACGGACTTACCTTTTACCTAAAAGAACAAAAGCCGTCCGAAGGCTTTATGGTTGCACTAGAAAGAAGCGCCGGCGACAAACCACGCGAGGCTACAGCTTCAGCGACAAAGGCGATTAAGTTCAATTGGCTGATTGTTAATCGGGAATAAGATGCTAGATTCTAGATGCTAGATTCTAGATGTTTGGAGCTGGTTATTTTAGGGATTTAATTAGTCCGGAAAGCATTCTTCCAATTTCATTTGCTTGTTCGCTAAGGTCTTCGAATTCTGTAGGTTTTAAATATCCCAAATCTCTTGCTAACAGTAAATGATATTTTGTTTCTTCTAGGGATCCCTTACTCGTTATTAGAAATCTTAAATATTCTTTCTTTGAAGCTCTGCTATTTCCTTCGACTATGTTGGTTGGCACTGAACTAACAGACCGGCATAGTTGACTCACCAATCTGTATTTTTCGCCAGAGGGAAATTTATTAGTTACTTTGTAGATCTGGAGAACAAATTTATGGGATTTTTGCCAAACTTCTAATTTTGTAAACGTTGCATCAAGCATTCTTTAGACTTTAGATATTAGTTACTGGATTCTAGTAAATTATTCGGCATCTGGAAACTAGTATCTTGCATCTAGTAACTAGCGTCTAAGGTAAAACTGAGAGAGGATTTATGTAACTACCGCCGTGGCGAACTTCGAAGTGAAGATGCGGACCAGTACAAAAGCCTGTGCAACCAACAGCCCCGATTAATTGACCTTTGCTAACCGTTTGACCCACTCCTACGTTAATTGAGCCCAAATGAGCGTAAGCAGTTGTGTAACCGTTGCCATGACTAACAAAAACGGCGTTACCGAACCCACCTGATAAATAAGAGGCAGTGGTGACAGTACCGGCAGCTGCTGCCTGCACACCTGTACCATAAGCAGCACCGATATCGATTGCCGGGTGGAACCAGCTTGGATACTGGTTTATACCACCAGGAGCCGGCCAAGCGAAAATTCCATTCCCACCAGCGGTAAAGTAGCTTTGGGGGACAGAGGTAGGAGCGTAGTAAGAAGGAATCGGAGTTGGTGGTGGCATCTTTCCACCAGGAACAAAAAGTGTCTGCCCCACTCGCAGTTCCATTGAATCGTCAATATAGTTAAATGGGTAAACCGCAACAGTCTGAGCATCTGCTTTATATTTTTTAGCCACTGAAGCAATAGTGTCGCCTTTATTCACCTTGTGAACCATCCCGGTAATTGGTGGAATTTTCAGCGTGTCACCTGGCTTGATAGAATCAACGCTAGTGAGAGTATTGGCCCATTTTATTGTACTCACCGAAACTTTAAATTCGGCAGCAATCGTGGAAACACTGTCGCCTTTATTCACTGTATAAACGACCATTTCTGAACGAGGACGGCCTTCAGGAATAATAGTCTGGGGTGTATTGGCGGCTGCTAGCACTTGGTCACGAGAAAAGTCCTCTGGTGCAACTCCACTCCTAAATAGACTCCCAACGATAAAGGCCACTGAGGCAAGGACCAAAACACCACCGTGAATGGTTGGCCGGAAGAGCAGGCCTCTGCGCCACATTAGGATTTTTACCAAAGCGTCTTTGGTGTCTTCAAGGGCATAGATAAAAGCAACAATTCTTTTTTGAATATACAGTAGGTAGAAGAATGAAAACGAAAAACTCTCCCAACCAACCCTCAGACCAACAAGAGAAATAGCCCTAGCTTGCAATAAAAACCTTTTGAGTATTCGCAAAGGAATAGAAAACCAGGGGGCGGAGACAGTAAAATCGTCTTGGACGAAATCTAGTTCGTATGTATAGCTTGTGGTAGAAAAGGATAATCCGCTTTCCGACTCTTCCGAGTTTAACATTAGGCTTACGCCCTCCATCCCGCCTGCCCGGCGGGGCTAAAAACTATCAAAGCTTAAGAAAAAACCCGATGGTTGTTGTTCTTAAGCTCACTATCCAATTTAGCACAAAATACGCTTGCTTGTCAAATTGCTAGATACTAGTTTCTAGTCGTAAGATGCAAGTTATGTTAACTTAAAGAATCTAGAACTAGAATCTTCAGTCTAGCATCTAGCTGACTTCCTTATGCAAACTTTCAAGGAAATCTTCATTACTCGCCGTTTTACCAAGTCTTTCAACAAATAGCTCAGTTCTCTCGACGTCGTTCAATGTCTCAAGCATTCGACGCAGACGCCAAACCTTTTGTAAGGTTTTTTCAGGCATTAGTAGCTCCTCGTTTCTAGTACCTGAACGTGATACATCAATTGCCGGGAAAATTCTTCGCTCAGACAAACCTCGCTCTAAATGAAGTTCCATATTACCCGTGCCTTTAAACTCTTCGTAAATAAGGTCGTCCATCCTACTACCTGTCTCGATAAGTGCCGTAGCAATAATCGTCAGTGAGCCGCCATCTTCAAAATTTCTAGCAGCCCCAAAGAAACGTTTGGGTGGGTAAAGGGCGGCTGGATCAAAACCACCGGTCAGTGTTCGTCCCGAAGGTGGCAAAGCTAAGTTGTAGGCCCGACCAAGTCGAGTTATCGAGTCAAGTAAAATAAAGACGTCTTTGCCAGCTTCAACCAGTCTCTTTGCTCGCTCGAGTGAAAGCTCGGCGACTCTGGTTTGATGCTCTGGTGGATCGTCGAAGTTGGAAGAGAGAACTTCCCCTTTAATACTTCTGGTGATATCGGTTACTTCCTCAGGTCGCTCTCCAATAAGCGTTGCCATTAGGTGAACTTTTGGAAAGTTTGTGCTCACACCGTTAGCAATTTCTTTTAATATCGTTGTCTTACCGGCTTTTGGTGGCGAAACAATCATTCCCCGCTGCCCAAAACCGATTGGTGCCAAAACGTCAATGATTCGGGTGGAAAGTGGGCTTTTACCGACTTCGAGCTTAATTTGGTGGTTTGGGTAGATTGGTGTCATAGTTTCGAACCGAGGACGTTTTGTAGCCTGTTCGATAGAGATACCGTTTAGTTTTTCAACTTTGAGCATACCCCAGTAGCGTTCGGTTTCCTTTGGTGGACGTACTTCCCCCTCAACCTCATCACCAGGCCGAATATCGAAACGGCGAATTTGCGACTGAGAGATGTAGATGTCATCTGAGCCAGGCATCAAACCGTTGGCTCTCAAGAAACCGTAGCCTTCTGACATCACTTCCAATATACCTTTTTTGACTTGCGTGGTTTTCTCCTCGTATCTGGTAGGCATAGAAGACTCAACGATAGGGGTCTTCACTTGGATTTCTTCTTTTTCCACATCAGCAACCGGCTGCGTGGCTTCAGCTTTTTCTTCTATCGATTCTTTTTTGGTGGGAGTGCTTTGAGTTGATTTTGCTCTTGGCATAAGAAAAAGTTAGTTAGCTAAATAATTAATTGGTTCCTTAATTTGCACTAAAGATTAATTTTGCATGCTCTATCGGGAAACATTACGCTGCGATGCCCCGATCTGTCGGGGCCGAGGCATTAAATTTCAGCCCTATTTAAACACAAGCTAACAGCTTTGTCAAGCTGGCTTAAGTTTTAAGATCTAAGATTTAAGAAGTCAAAAACAAAATATACCTACAACTTATAACTTAGAACTTATATCTTTCTTCTCAATGTTCTAAGGACCAAACCTGCTGGCATACCAGCAAATAGCAAGACGAGTCCCAAACCTGGACCGGTATCAGGTAGCTGCTTAATAAGCGGCTGGGCTTCAACTAAAACTTCAGGTTTAATGACTTTAACCCTAAAGGTTACAAATCGCTCAAATTCAAAACAACCATCAATTGTCCCAAGTGACACACCGCTAGTAAAGAGCTTACTTTGACCGGCCTCATCCGGTACCAACTTACCACCGCTGTCATCAGCGTGAACGTAAGTGCGTGTAGTACCAGGAATATATTCCAAGCGACCTAAGAAAGAGGTGGTAACAGTAGCAGTATCAGTTAAAGTATCAAAGTTGCTACCAGAAACAAAGGCTTTGTTAACAAATTTCTCACCTTCGGCAATTGGTAGGTCGTCTTTCACTACCACATTTTCAGCTTCACTACCAGTTATATTGTTATGTGCCCAAATTCTAAACTCAAGAATATCACCCTTGCTAGCTGTAACAGAATCGTCATAACCAGTATTTTCAGTAATATTGTTGACTACCTTTTCAGTGTCCATACCTGGCTCGGGCTTTGGGGTCGGAACTTCTTCATCAACAATATCGGCATAAAATACGTACCAATGCTTGTATTGTTTATCGCCACCACGGATTTTATTGATTGTCATTCCTTTTGGAGTAATTAAGGGTGAGACACCATTTACATCCGGAATAGCGGTGCCAGGCATATTGTAGCCAAAGACTTGGGTACTACCAGCTCGATAAACTAATTTCTTACCCTCTGGCAAATTAATCATAGCATCAGAGTGGTACAAAGGAGTGTGGCTGGTTTTAAGTAAAGCCCGGTTTTTTACACTGCCAGTTTGATCAAAAGGAAACTCATCCCGTAAAAGGCCTTCGGTGTAAGTAGTATCGGTTGGATTGTATACGTATATACGAAATATTACAGGCTTAGAGGTATCAGTAAGAGTGATTTCTGACTTGTAGGCGCTATCGCCTTCTTGTTTAACTTCTTTGATGAAATCAATCTGGGCATCTGCGCCTGCGCTATTGATAAATGGTAACGCTACAGAACCCAGCAGGAAAGCTAGGGCAAAAGTGAAAATTGATGCAGTTTTTAGAGCTGTTCTAGTAATCATAATTGATTGTCGCGAATAATAACACACTCTATAGGTCTTGTCAAGCCTTTATTACACGTCCCACTTCTACAGGTAGCAAATAGCTTAAATTTACAAACTATAGAAGTGGTGGGAGTGGGTAAGAACAGCTGGTTTGCATGTCTTACTCACTCCCATCCCTCTCTACTTCTTTCCGTTGATTCTGATGATCCCTAAGGCGCTCCGTCGTTCTGGTCGCTGCCTATTGGAGGGGCTGGTGTCGAGGCTTCCGGCGGATCAGTCTGCGTCCCCGGTGGGTCGCCAGGTCCTGGTGGATCGGAACCCTCAATAAACTCAGCTGCGTCTTTGCAGACCGATTCAGAACCATGTAGCACGAAGGCTGTTACGGTCAACCACTCGTTGAGCGGGGCGTCGAAATTGGCCACCTGACCTTCGCTGACAAGCTCCCCCTTCATCCACCATTCGACATAGAAGTCGAAGTTGGGATACAGGTCCCACTGAAGGGAAGCCTGCATATGTGCGTGCCCATCGTGGGCGCTGAGCTTCTCCAGGTTGATGATTGCGACTTCGCATACCAGCTCCGGTGGCGGTGTTGGCTCTGGAGGCGGCTCTTTGACCGTCCGGTTCTTCCAGATACCGAAGTCCTTAGACGTGGTACCCCTGGAAATCCAGAAGGTCTTGCAACCGTCAGACGGGTCAACCGGCTCCCAGATCCCACTAGGAGGAAGGACCTCGCAGATCGTGACCTCCACCTGTGCAAAGTCGTTGTCGCCGAACAGGTCGAGACCATCGAAGCGGAAGTTACCCTCCGCATCTGTCACGTCCTGGAGACCCAAACCGACGAGCTCAAAGGTGAACGGTTCTCGCGGCGGGAACTGGCTGTCGCCTACCAACTCCACCTTCCTGCCGAAGATGGTAACCAGCGGTGGAGGCGGGATCTGCTTGTTGCCGAACTTGACCTCTGTCAGCTCGTCACACCCCACCTCAACGCTCTGAGTGGTAGGTGTCGTCGGTTCCCATCCATCCGGGATGTTTATCTCCCGAACTTCATAATCGCCGACTGAGAGCTCATCAGAGATCCAAACCCCGCCGGCGCCGGTAGTGACGGTGAAGTCCTCACCTTCGCCGATGATGCGGAACTTGAAGCCCGGTACTCCAGGCTCACCAGCGTCGAACCTGCCGTCGGCGTCAAGGTCCTCATACTTGAAGATCTTGATTTTTCCTTCCTGGTATCGGTTGCCGAACTTGACCTCTGACAGTTCGCCATCCTTCACCTCGACGGTTTGGGTGGTATCTGTCGTTGGTACCCACACCGAAGGGATGTTGATTTCCTCGACTTTGTAGGTGCCGGCTTTCAGCTCACCAGAGATCCAGACTCCGCCGGCGCCGGTGGTGACAGTGAAGTCCTCACCTTCGCCGATGATCCGGAACTCAAATCCAGGAAGGCCTGGCTCTCCAGCATCGAACCTACCGTTCCCGTTGAGATCCTCGAACTTGAAG
>DASVHF010000065.1:0-3623 GCA_036382695.1 Candidatus Nanoarchaeia archaeon
TACAACTTAGATTTACGCCAACCGGATCTTTGCGCTTCTTCCTCTGTGCAAAACCAACGCTCGCCTTTACTTTCACTAATTACTGTTTGGTTGTAATAACGCTGACCTGGCGTGTGATAAATTTTCTCGCCGGAAGAGGAAATATTTCCTTTGATTACACAGTCTGTTTCTGGCGCAGTAGTTTTTTCCCCAGCAACAAATCCACACGAGCCCCAAAGACCTCGGTCTGCTTCTTGCGCTTCTTTTTCCGCTTTTGTAAAAATATCTTGATATTTTATATCTGGAGGATAGGAAGAAGAGAAAGCGTAACCTTCTTTCACCAGAGTCTCATTTACAAACAAAGCTTGTCCTGAGCCTGTTGAAGGAACGAAAACGTAACGAAGCAACCTTCCATATTTATCAGTTTCTGAAACATCTTTTTCCAGGTGAACGCGTTTACCCTCAACTAACTTTTTATTTTTCGCTGATGCTTCTTTGCCGTAGCATTGCACAGAAGTTCTCGGATCAACCGTTTCTGGAGTATCGATACCAATGTAACGAACCTTCTGGCCACCCTCAATTTCGATAGTGTCACCATCTATTACTCGGGTGACAAAAACGCCTTTTAGTTCAACCTCGTCTTTGTTGGACGGCTGGTCTTTTTCATTTTCAGTAATTAAAGAGGGTGATAAACCTGATGAATCGTTTTTCTTGGTATGTTGTTCTTTTTCAGTATCAGCTGGATTATAAGAAAGCAACGCAAAAGCAACTACAAAAATAAATACAAATGCTACCGCGGTTAAAAATTTACGTCTCATCAAGCCCAATTTAAAACGAGCTGTCTATATTGTCAAATAGACGAGTAGGCAGTATAATTTCCAGCAACCAAAGGGAGAAAATCAAAGGAAGCATGGGAGGGCGTAATGCTGCTTGCCTACTATGCAGTAGCAAAACCCCTTGCTACCTATCTTGCCTTGAGGTTTGGAGCGGTAGCCCAAGGGGTGGAAAACATTCCTAGGTCGGGACCGATCATTGCCGTTGGAAACCACCAGAAAGAGTTTGATGGGATCTTGGTGCTCTGGGGTATTCGTAGAAGGACCAGAACCATAGTCAAGTCTGACAACGAAAACCCACTGGCGCTGTTCCTGTTGAGTTTTCTGGCAGACATGTTCACCATCAATAGAAATAGTAGCGACTACGGAGCACTTCGAAAGGCCCGAAAAGTTCTTAGAAGAGGCGGGGCGATCTGTATGTTTCCATCGGCTCACCGCACAATAAAGGTTGGCGGATTTCACCCCGGAGTAGTTGGTCTTGCTCGAAGCACCGAAGGGGTACAGATCGTACCGTTCGGCATAACCCATGCCGAAGGCCTGGGGGTCGGAACCGTCGTCCGCAATCTACACAGGGGAGCCCAAGCTGAGAACAAGCCAACGATACGCTTTGGTGAACCGTTCCAGCTAGCACCTCTACCACCTGCCGAAGCTCGGAGACAACGTGATGCAGATTTGGATTTTATCCGCGGAAGGGTGCTCGATCTACTACCAGCTGAATTGGAAGGCGAGAACACGCGATACACGATTGAGAGATCGACAGTTAGGGCTAAAGGCTAAACCAGAGGCCCAAACCAAGAGAGGGATCAGAAAAGCGGTGGGATGTGCGAAAGGGGAAACCCTTTCATCCCACCGCTTCGATTTCCACACCTTGCTTCACACCCACGCCGCGCCCACGCCGTGAGGCCCAACATGCACCATAATGGCGGGGCACATTTTAGCATGTAAGATTTCCCTTGGTTGGACGGAAAGCCGCGAGAGAATCTCGCCCAGCAGATATTCTTCGCCTTCTTCAGTCCCGAGGCCACCAATAATGGCAAGTTTCTCAATCACGCCGTTGGAGCGGGTCAAAACCTCCTCTACGACTCTTTGATATGCCTTACGGATGTCTCCCCTTATTCGATCCAAAAGAGCAAGTTCTCCGTTGTTGAGAGCCAAAACAGGCTTGACCCGGAGAATAGATGCGAGAAGATGTTGGACCCTTTTCGCTCTACCACTACGGTAAAGATAAGTTGTCTCTTTTAGAGCGAACACAAGCTTATCTTTGTCAGCTGATTCTCGCAGTTTTTCGGCTGTCTCTCGCAGCGATCGCCCAGAAACTAGTAACTCATTTGCTTCCATTACCAGGAAACCCTGGTTCATCGTTCCTCCACGTGAATCGACTACCTCAATCGGAAGCTTACTTTTTGTCTGATCGCGAAACGTCTCTACCGCCTGAAGGGCGTTGTTGCAGGCAGCCGAGTAAGCTGAGCCTATCGTGATCACCACCACTCCGTCGAAATTCTTAGAGGCTCTGAAGATCTGCTGAAAGTCGTACGGAGGAGGCGCTGAAGTCGATGGGTATCGCCCTTTACGCCTTTCAAGCAGCCTTGCTAGATCAGCTAAAGTCAGATCGTTGTCGTCGTACTCATCCTCACCGACCCTGACTTTGAACGGAACCTCGACCATCGGAATCTCGCGTGCAATATCCTCCGGCAGGTTATGCGCAGTATCCGTTACAATTCGAATATTAGCCACAGCAATCTCTCCCTTCTTTGATTGACAATTATAAAATTTGTTGATCAGTTTTGCAAATTGTGTGAGAATAACTATGTGTTTGACAAACTAAACCACAGGACAATCGTAATAGTCTTACTCCTCATCGCTTTGGTAATAATTGTTGGTTTTTTTATTTTCGTTTCAAACAAAGAACAGGTTGCCGATGTAGAACTAAATCAACCAAAGCTACCAAAAACGACAAAATTAGTAATAAAGGACGTTGAAATATCAGCAGAAATTGCCGATGAGCCAGGGAAGATCGTCAAAGGGCTGTCAGGAAGGACTTCTTTAGGCGAAAACTCTGGAATGTATTTTGTCCTCGGGAAAAGGAAAATAGCATCTTTTTGGATGAAAGATATGAAATTTCCGCTGGATATTATTTGGATAGATAATGGCGGGATAGTCTACATAGTAGAGGAAGCGCCAACCCCCGATGATAACATTCCCAGTTTTACGCCAACCCAGCCAGCGACCCATGTCCTCGAAGTCAACGCGGGATTCGCGAAAAAACACAGCATAAAGATAGGCGATAGAGTCGAGGTAAAGCGTAACTGACCGGAGAACTGACAGGGTGACTCCTTGTCATAGGTTGTTCTGTCAAGAAATATTTAAATCATGTATTTTGTCGGAATTGATCTTGGCTGGAAAAATAAATAAACTAGCAATCTTTCGCTTGACTTTCCCGCAGAAATCCGCTATTTACTAATCAGCTCAGATATAAGCTAGGCGAAGTCACTACCATAAGTCCAAGCTCCTTGACCGTAGGGGTCACGAGGGTACTTATATCTGAGTTAGGGAAGGCTTCTAGTGCGGATGCCGCGAGGGTTTGCTGGGGTGGCACCCTAGCTAGGGTTCGTCCTAACCCTACTCCTAACCCTTAACGCTGGCGCACCACCGCTCAACTCGGCGTCGTCCAAAGCGGTGCTAGTCCAGTGTGCTAAAAGCCACAGAAAACTTCCTACTGAGAGGAGAAGATGGGCAAGCCTAGAGGCTGTGGTGGAGAGCCTTCCCGCCCCTACCATGAGAGATCCGGCGACGGTACTAATTAAATGTTGG
>DASVHF010000066.1:0-3914 GCA_036382695.1 Candidatus Nanoarchaeia archaeon
AACAAGGCGACAACCCTGCTCAACTTACCCTGAAGCGTCAGATGTTAGGCTTGCGTCGCCGCGTGTACCTTCGTGGTACCGGAATTTTAACCGGTTTCCCTTTCGGCTTGGTCGATTGAGCCTAGCCTTAGGATCGACTTACCCCCAGCTGACGACGCGTTGCTGGGGAACCCTGGCCCTTTCGGCGGAGAAGATTCTCACTTCTCTAAGCTGTTACTAACACCGGGATTTTCAATCCTGAACCGGTCCACCAGACCTCACGGCCTGGCTTCTGCCCAGTCAGGACGCCCTCCTACCGGATCATGGTTGAAAAACCATGCCCTGGGGTCTCGGCGGCTGGCTTAGTCCCGTCCATTTTCAGGGCCGTCAGCCTCGGCGGGTGAGCTGTTACGCTTTCTTTGAAGGGTGGCTGCTTCTAAGCCTACCTCCCCGCTGTCTGGGGCTGACGACGCCTTTCGGTTTGACGTTTAGCCAGCACTTTGGGGCCTTAACCCCAGTCTGGGTTGTTCCCCTCTTGGCACAGGAGCTTACCCCCTGTGGCCCGTCTCCCGAGGTCTACGGCGACAATGGATTCGGAGTTTGAAAAAAAAGTGGAGCCTTTCGACTCCTTACTTTTCAATCAGTGCTCTACCCCATTGACCGCCTCACTCGAGGCTGGGCTGCGACCCACTTCGGAGGGAACTAGCTATAACCGGGCTAGATTGGTCTTTAGCCCCTAACCCCAGGTCAAAGGAGCGAATTGCACATCAGCACCCCTTCGGCCCTCCACCAAGCTTTCGCCTGGCTTCGGCCTGCCCAAGGCTAGATCGCCCGGATTCTAGTTTCACTGTTGTGACTCCAGGCCCTTTCAGACCCAGCGCCTGACAGACTTGCGCCTGCTGCGCGCTTTTTGGTTTCCCTTTGCTTGCAGGCTGGTTAGAGCCTTTAAGCTTGCCACAACCGTGAACTCCCCGGCCCGTGTTTCTAGACGGAGCGTGCAACCCTGGTCGTCCTCTCTCGTACTGCCGTGTTGCCACGGGTTCCTTTGAGAGGAGTCTACCCTTCCAGGCCGCACACGTCTATTACCGTCTGGTTTCAGGCACTTTTCGCCTCCCTTCCGGGATACTTTTCAGTTTTCCGTCACCGTACTAGTGCGCTATCGGTCTTGAGGCGTATTTAGTCTTAGGAGTTGATGACTCCCAGTTTCCCACACCAAAGCCGTGGTATGGTACTCAAGAACTCCAGCCCAACTCTTTCTGGCTTACGTTTACGGGGCTTTCACCCTCTTTGGCAGGCCGTTTCAGGCCACTTCAACTTAACCAGCGAAGAGGAGGCCGGGTCCACAACTCTACATCTCCGAATGGTTTCCCATCCGGATTCGGTTTGGACTGTTTCCCTTTCGCTCGCTGCTAATTAGGAAATCACGATTGTTTTCTTTTCCTCCGCCTAATAAGATGTTTCAGTTCGGCGGGTTCCCGCTCCCGACGGAGCACTATGAATTCCGAAGAATCCACAGTAAGAAGTCTCATTAGGGAATCCTCGGTTCTAAAGCTGCGTGCGCTTACCCGAGGCATATCGCCGCTTGCCGCGCCCTTCTTCGGCGTCTCAAGCCAAGCCATCCCCCAGACGGCGTAACGTATCGGGCTTACTTATATTCGGATCAAACGCCTGATTGACGTTCGAGGAACTGCACTTTTGTCAAGTGGGCGTTGTCGATGGTGTCTGCATGGTGTTCATTGTGAGCAAAAGGCTCACTCCACCCTTCATCCTTGAAGCACTTTGGCTTAAGGATTGCATCTATGAGTGGAGCTTTTATGGCGTCAATTTTGTTCGCCAACTACCGTGAAGGCATAATTTGAGATATAAGTGTTGCGTACATGGAAGCCATTTTTGCGGCTTTTCTCGGCGATGAAAATAATGTTCGTTTTAGACATGTTCATGAATAACGCTTTCCCGTTTTTTGTCAGTTCCTTTTATTTCGTTGATGAGCCTTATGATTAGTTGGGTAGGTATTTGCGAACCAGTGAAATCATCCCTTTAAACCGACTTCGAGAGGAGACCTATGCCCCTGTTCTATGTTATCCTAAATATGATCAGAAAGAAGCTTCAAAACGAATCAGAGAGCTGAAGCACCTAGGCGTCAAGACTTTAGAGTTTATTGGAGAAAAAACTGTTTTCAACGTACCTGTTTTAGGTAAAGGCTGCATCGGCATCGTGGTTACAGCGCGTGTAGATGACGAACAAGTAGCGTTAAAGATTCGTCGAGTGGACGCCGACCGCGTTGGAATGCAGCGTGAAGCTGAGATGCTCCAAATTGCTAATAAAGTTGAAGTCGGACCCAGATTGATTGATTCAAGTGAAAACTTCCTACTCATGGAGTTTGTTGAAGGGGCTCTTCTTCCAGAATGGATTGAAAAATTGAATGGAAGAGGAACAAGGAACCGAATACGGCAAGTTCTTCGGGACGTTCTGGAGCAGTGTTGGCGACTGGACGAGGCAGGCTTAGACCACGGAGAACTTAGTCGAGCTCCAAAGCACATAATCGTGGACAAAGACGACCATGCGCACTTGGTGGATTTTGAAACCGCCAGTGTTCAGCGCCGAGTTTCCAACGTGACATCGATATGTCAATACCTCTTTATAGGCAGCCAAACCGCGAAAATCATAATACGCAAATTAGGTAAAATAGATCAAGAAACTTTGAGAATAACGCTGAAAAACTATAAGCAAAATCGTACAAGAGAAAATTTCGAAAAAATTCCGAGCCTGTGCAGGCTCAGCCACGTCAAAGAATGAAAAAGAGCATTGGAATATGAATTTATAGTCTAGTGTCGGTTCATAACTCTTTTTACTTCTGTATTGCTAAAGAATCAAATCCAATACTAAAGAGGAATAGTGAAAAATGTACAAAAAAGGGTTGTTAATCGCTTTGCTGTGTTTCCTTGCTTTTATGGTTGTTCCTCAAGTTGCGAAGGCTGCGACAATGACTTCTTGCGCTACCGATAAGGATCTGTATCAACAGGGCGAAACATGCGTAATTTATGTTACAATTTATAATGATAAAAACGCTAAAATCCAAGTTACTCAACTAAGCGCAACCATCGATTACTACACTGCAGACGGCGTAAGGTATTTACAAAAATCTTTTATCGGCACTGAGTTGCCTGATGAAATTCCTCAGGGGCAATCAACAACCTATCAAATTTCTATAGATCTACCCGATAACATGGCCGCTGGTTATACTAACCCAAAAGTGGAAGCAACTACAGAAATATGGCGAGCCTCAGACAGCAAATGGGTAAATTCCGACTACCTAAATTCGGATTACTTGACCTCTAAGCCAAAAATCCACGTTGAATCACAGTACAAGCACCAATATCAAGAGCAAGTAAGCATTAGTGAATACTTGACCAACATGATGAACGTGTTCATTGTCACAACCATAGTTTTCGCTGCTGTTGCTGGAGTTCTCTTCTTCTTATCAAGGAAATCAAAATCTATAATGCAACCAAATAACGTCTAAAGAGACGTTCTTAACTCCATTTTTTATCTACTATTTTTATTTGCCCTTGTAGTTCTCTGGGCTAAATATAAGCTTAAGAAAACAAAAGCCATGCCTAAAATCTGAATTGGTGTCATGCTTTCAGATAAGATAATCCAAGCGACGACTACGGCTATTACGGTTACTAGATTTTCGTAGAGTGAGGTTCTGGCGTTGCCGATTTTGTTTACTCCTGTGTACCATACTGTGTATCCGATGGCTATGGCGAGACAGAACGAGTAAGCTAGGCTTAGCCATCCCTGCGTTGAAACGGCGCTCCAGTCTTGTTGTGCTAGGGAAGGAATCGAAACCAGAACCAGTAGCGGAGTTCCCATGGAGATAGTTAGGGTTGTTAGTTTAAGAGGGCTGTAATGCTGCAGCAGAGGCTTAGAGA
>DASVHF010000067.1:0-3997 GCA_036382695.1 Candidatus Nanoarchaeia archaeon
TGGAGTTTAAATTTAAAATTGGTTAATAGTTCTAATGAAAGTTTGGTAATAGAAACCATTGAAGCCGAGATTAAGGGAGAAGATGGGCTTATTTCTAAATCACAACCTAAAGCAGTTATGATTTATGAAATACAAAATAAAAGCGAAAATATAAATAAGCTACCAATTTTAATAAAAGCAAACTCGGAGAAAATTATTCGAGCAGAATTTATTTTATTCCTCTTCAAAAAAATGTTATTACAAAAACCAAAGGTTATCGTACTTAAACGTTCCGATATTAAAGAGCCTGAGATATATGAGAAATTGCTTAAGACCGCAACAATTATCATTAATGGACATAAGAAAGTGAAAGTTTATTAAATTTTCTTGACACCTTTCAATTCGGCATTGCTCACTATAAACTTAGCTCAAGATTGACACTTCAGCCAATCGATTTTAGAATTCCAGTATATGAGAACGATCCGCCTGCTTATTTTAGAAGATGATTTGGAAACGGTTTCTATCCTTTTAAAGAAACTCGTCAAACTTGAGAATGAACTGGAGGAGGGCGAAAATCCAAAGACATTCTCTACGGTAGTTTTATCCGAATATTCTATGGTGGAAGGATACATAAACCGCGGTAGCCACGAGTTTGATATTGTGCTGCTGGACAGAGACGACAAGGTGGGTGGTTCATTCCACGCCCTGGATTTTTCAAAGATAGATCCTAGCAAAATAATTTCTATCTCCTCTATTCCCGACTACAATGAGGAAGCAAAGAACTCCGGTGTAGCGGTAGCTATCTGGAAAGATTACGATAATCTGGAAGAGTTTGCGGATCAAGTAGTAGGCGAAGTAAAGAAAATCGCCTTGACACTTTTAGCCAAACAGGCATAAAATCCCGCCGACGAAAATTTATCCAGAAGTTGAACAGGACTTTTGCTTTAAACTTGGATTAATGTAGAATAATAACAAAGGGGGTGATTATTTATGTTAGATAGCGACAAAACTGTAAAAGACGAAGCAAAAGAAGATGAAACTGTAGAACCAACCAAAGATGAGCAAGCCGAAACAAAGGACGAAGCCGACGAAAAAGGGACCGAAGAAGCAACCTCTGAAGAGCCAAAAACAGAAGAGCCTGCAGAGGATGCAGCTACCCCAGCAGAAAATGCCGTGGAGTCAGCAGGAACTGATCAACAAGGCCGTCAGCTTTATAACGTAAAGTGTTCTGATTGTGGGAAGGAAACACAAGTCCCCTTTAAACCTTCTGGAGACAGACCGGTTTACTGCAGAGATTGCTATATGCAAAAGAGAAACGACAGAGGCTAATTAAAAATAAGCGTACGGTTGGAAAAGGCCAAGGAAAAAATTATTAAAGAGCATTTCCAAATCCAGAAGTTGAACAGGACTTTTGCTTTTCTTGACGCCCCTTCCCAAACAACCATGAAATCCCTTGTCTTTTGGTGCTAATAGCCATATAATTACACTCTATGGCTCACAGTCAAGGCAAACAGAAAAGAGAAGTCAAAAAACCAAAAAAGAACAAGAAAAAGTAATATGGTTGATGGTATAAAATGTCCTCAATGTGGCAGCAGGGATCTTGCAAAAGTTCAAGTTTCTACATCCTCAGCTGTTCCAACAGACTCAGTCCAATATAAATGCCTCATTTGCCGCAGACACTTTAGTTATACTGCCCCCAAAGCAGAATAGTTGACACTTTATCCAGAAGTTGAAGAAGTTAAACTTCTCACGAAAGGACTTTTGCTTCTCAGACTACTTGTAACTTCCTGAGAACATTAGAATAATATTTTCTTGACATTTCCAGCTTTCTAATATTAAACTGAAAAAACTATGCTGCCCAAAGAAAATCTTTCCTTTCCAAAATTCCTTGCTACCTATCTCTTCTACGTCCACGACAAAGTTGAGAGATTTTTGTACAAAATTATTCCTGAATAAATCCCTTCCAAACAACGATAATTTGCATAGCAGGAGAGGACCTATATCTTCATCGGTGTCCACCCGTACGCAACCGCTGGCTTCGTCAGCAGTTTCTCGGATGAGGAAAGTAAGACACTGATCCGCGGCTTCGTGGAGATGGTATTGGAAGTCCTCAAGCTTTACCGGGAACTAAAAGCCGCCGGTGCAAGGTTTGACTGGTAAAGTGTGCGTCTTTCGAAAGGAGGTAAGGAGAGAGACGCACCTTTTCCTTTTCTTGACACCCATTCCCCGATTTTTGGATTTTACACCCTTCATTCTCAAATTCTTGAGAATTTAAGAATAAATACTTCTGCTAGTTGACAAGCAGAAGTTTTTGATTTACCTTGATAGAAGTGAAAAAAATAACTTTTGTCTTACTCTCCATATTCCTTTTAGCCATCGCGATCCCTGCTGATGTGTCTGCTAAGAGTAAGACCAAGCCAAGTACGCCATCATTACCTTCATTACCGACCAAACCGACACTTCCCAAAAAGCCAAGCTTACCTGGTTTGCCGACTTTGCCCGGTTTGCCAAGCCAACCTAGTTTGCCAGACCAGATTGATGTGACGACCCCAACTGGTCAAATAACAACGGGGGTTCGTTTAGGGCCAGTAAAACGGGGTGACGTAATTGCATTCCAAGGTAACACTGGTTGCTCTACCGGCACTCATTTGCACTTTGGTCTTTATATAAACGGTGCTGCTATCGACCCGAAGCCTTATTTAGATTCTGGGCAGCTTCGTTGGCCGGAGAATAGCCCAACGGTTACTCAGTGGTACGGTGCAAATTATTGGTGGTATATGAACAACTTTGGTATACCGGGTCACAACGGGATTGATATGACCGCTGGTTACAGCGCGCCAATTCTCGCCGCATCTGATGGTATAGCTTATTTCTCTACCGATTCTTCGGCTTGTTGGTTAACCGGAACTGTAGGCAAGGGAGTAGTTATCCAACATAGTAATGGCTGGAAAACGATCTACTGGCATATTCAATAACTTTCCTTGACACATCATCCTAAACAAGCACAGGATTTTCTGAAATGAGAATTTTTGTTAAAGCGTAGTCGATCTAGCCCACGAAGTGGTCGCAGGACGCACAGTAGCTGGCCCTGAGACTGTCGAAGGGGCATAAGCTACGAGCGGACTACTCTCAAATTCTTAAGAATTTCTTGACATAAGATTTTATATATTGTAGTATGTATACATCATGTTTCCCAAGACCACTACTGCTAGAGATATACAGAGAAATTATAGAAAAATCTTTGATGAAGCCAAAAAAAGCAAAGAGCCGGTATTTGTAATGAAGAACAACAAGCCGGAGGTTGCCATCATCGATGCCAAAAAACTCGAAGAGATGGAAGCAATACTTGCAGTACTTGAAAGCAGGGAGGAAGCAAGAGCCGGGAAAGCAAAAGTTTTAAGATCCCTCAAAGACCTTCGTTAAATGGAGATATTTTACTCCACAAAATTCGCCAAAGAATATAAAAAACTACCAGACAATATTAAAGACATAGCCGAGGAAAAAGAAGAGATATTTCGATCTGATCCTTTTGATTCGCGACTGCGGACTCACAAATTAAAAGGCGAGTTGGCAGACTTCTACTCATTCTCTGTCTCATATCGGTGGAGGATAGTGTTCCACTTCGAAAATAGTAATAAAGTTGTTTTTGACAATATAGGTACACACGAAGTCTATAGATAACTTTGAAAATCTTGTCCAGAAGTTGAACAGGACTTTTGCTTTCCTTGACGCTTTCCTCAAACAACCATGAAATCCCTTGTCTTTTAGTGCTAATAACCACATAATTACACTCTATGGCTCACAGTCAAGGTAAACAAAAAAGAGAAGCCAAAAAACCAAAGAAAAATAAAAAGAAATAACTTTTTGCATTTCTTCGCTGAAGCTTCAGAAAAGTAAGAAAGGTAAAAATGGCAGATGGTATAAAATGTCCTCAATGTGGCAGCAGGGATCTTGCAAAAGTTCAAGTTTCTACATCCTCAACTATCCCAACAGACTCAGTCCAATACAAATGCCTCAT
>DASVHF010000068.1:0-6209 GCA_036382695.1 Candidatus Nanoarchaeia archaeon
ACCGGAAACTCCAAACCTTTGGCAGCATGGGCTGTCATCAAAGTCACGGCATCTATCACCCCTTTTTCCAAAGAAGGTTTTTGTGGTCCATATTCCCTTTCCACCAAAGCGACATTTTCCAAAAAATCATTTATATCAGGAAATTCTGCGGCTACACTACGCAGTTCTTTGACGTTTTCTACTCTAGCCACAGCTTCAATACTCCCATCATCAAGCCAGCTTAAGTACCCTGTCACGTCTAAAATAGCGTCAATAATTTCAATAGTAGCCTTTTCTTTACCCCCTTTGTGCAGATTCGCAAGCAGCTTATCAAATTCTCTTACTTTTTCGCCTTTTGATTTGATTGTGGCAGGACCAATGCCTCTAGGCGGAACGTTAATTACGCGTTTGTAAGAAACCTCATCCTGGGGGTTTACGATTAATCGCAGGTAAGAAAGAACATCTTTCACTTCGCGGCGCTCATAAAATCGTACGCCACCCACTAAGATATAAGGGATTCCTTCATGTAAAAAGGTTTCTTCTATTACACGTGATTGGGCATTTGTTCTGTAAAGAACGGCGAAAGAATTGTACGAGAGTGCGTCATTGCTGGCAAATTTATTAATTGCTCGGGTGATGAATGCGGCTTCCTCCAGCTCATTTTTTGCCTCGTAAGTAATTATTGGTGAGCCTTGCGGATTTTCTGTCCAAAGATGCAAAATTGGGTGGGAACGGTTTTGGGAAATCACAGTGGTTGCAGCAGCCAATATTTTTTTCGTGCTACGGTAGTTTTGCTCGAGATTAAAAACACAGCTTTCCGGAAAATCTTTCGAGAAATTCAAAATGTTGCGAAAATCTGCACCTCGCCAACCGTAGATTGCTTGAGCCGCATCACCAACGATAAAAATGTTTCTTTTACCTCCCGTTAGTAGTTTAGTCAGTTCGTACTGCGCTTTATTGGTGTCTTGGTACTCATCGACCAAGATGAATTCCCAACGATTTTGATATTTTTTTAAAACTCCGGGACGATCTCTGAAAAGAGTAACCGTTTTAAACAAAAGATCCTCAAAATCGACTCCATGTTGTTTTTCCAATTTTTGCTGATAAATCTTATAAACCCTAGCGACGATTTCTTGTTGGAAGAAACCTTGGGCAAGGGTTTCATATTCCCGTGGTCCAATAAGTTCATTTTTTGCTTCCTCGATCGCCCAGCGAATTTTCCCGGGGGAAAACTGTTTGATGTCGATATCGGCTTCTTTCATAATCTCCTTTATTAAAGCAAATGAATCTGCTTCATCGAAAATGACAAAGCTCCTGCCAAGTCCAATTTCGTATCCGTCTTCTCGCAAAATTCTTGCGCAGATCGCATGGAAAGTACCTATTGTTGGGAAGGCTGTAGAGTTATCAAGAGATCGAACCGTCGAGCTCTTACTACTTAATTTTTTGATAGCTAGATTGCTAAGCAGCTTTACTACTCGCTCTCTCATCTCATTCGCAGCCTTGTTGGTGAAAGTAACAGCAAGAATTTTTCTTGGATCGACTCCGTGATTTTTAATCAAGTGAGCAATTCGGTGAGTAATAACTCGCGTTTTTCCACTCCCTGGTCCGGAGAGAACTATTGCCGGGCCATGGAGAAAGCCGACCGCCTGTTTTTGGCCCGGGTTTAGGGATGCCAAAAGACCCATACTGCTAATAATAACAAAAAACGGATGGCGCAGCTAACAATACCATGAAATTTTTATGCTATACTATTAAGCGCAGAAGGGTATTATGTCTATTCAATTTATTGATTTCTACGCTGACTGGTGCGGGCCGTGTGTGGCTATGAGGCCAGTGGTTGAAGAGCTTGAAAACGAGCTTTCTGGTAAAGTCGAAATTAAGAAAGTCGATGTGGATGAAAATCAAGACGAAGCGTCTAAATTCGGAGTGATGAGCATCCCAACTTACTTGGTTATTAAGGACGGGGAAGAGGTTGAGCGTTTCGTTGGTGTAACCAGCAAAGAAGTAATAAAAAACAAAATTTTCAAACACACCTCTTCCTGAATTTTCAATTTGAAATTTGAAATTATTAAAATTTAGATTTGGATAAAACTTAGGAATCAAATTTTTGGTGATTTTAGCTTTTCCCAATGTTAGAATTAAGCAGATGAAATCTATAGAAGGAATAGATGTTTCTGGAAAAAGGATAATAGTTTGGGCAGATTTAGACGTTCCAGTTGAGAATAACAGAGTAGTTGACGATACTCGTCTTCAAGCAGCCTCGCAAACTTTAAGTCATTTACGAAGTAAAGACGCAGCTATATTAATGATTGGACATCTAGGTCGTCCAAAAAACAGGGATAGTACTTTTTCATTTAAACCAGTGGCGGAAAAATTAGGAGAAATCCTTGGATTCGAGATAGAGTTTCTGGAAGAAATCAAACAACCGCAGACAGGTCTAACAATGTTGGAAAATATACGCTTCTGGCCAGGGGAAAGGGTTGTGGATCAGAAATTCGCCCAGGAAATCGCAAAATTAGGACAAATCTATGTAAATGATTGTTTTGCCACCTCTCATCATGACGGAGCTACCATGCGATATTTACCAAAATTTTTACCTTCATATGCGGGACTCAATCTTGTTCGGGAAGTGGAAGAACTAAAGAAAGTTATGGAAAGCCCAGCTCGACCTTTGGTAGCAATTATTGGTGGTGCAAAATTGGAAACAAAACTTCCGGCGATTTACAATTTAGCGAAGGTTGCCGACAAAGTGTTGGTTGGCGGGAAATTAATGCTCGAAGTTGAAATCAGATCTCTCCCTGAAAATGTCGTGGTGGCGTATGATGATATTGAGACGAAAGATATAGGCCCAAATTCTAGAAAATTATTCAAAGAGCTGATAGCCGGCGCTTGTACGATTGTTTGGAACGGCCCAATGGGTGTTTTTGAAGAAGATAAATATATGGAAGGTACCAAAGAGGTTGCAGCCAGTGTGGTAGAATCAAAAGGTTATACAGTGGTTGGTGGTGGTGATACGATTGCTGCTTTGAATAAACTAGGACTACTTGATAAAATTAACTTCGTTTCTATGGGTGGAGGTGCGATGCTAGATTTTTTGGCTGGGAAGAAGCTGCCAGGACTTGAAGCGCTGGAGAAGTCAAACAATGGATAGAAACCTAATTATAGTTGCTAATTGGAAGGCAACAAAAACAATTAAAGAAACAATCGAATGGGCAAAAAGGGCAAAAACAGAGCTTGAAAGAGCTGACTGGGCTGAGATTGTAGTTTGTCCACCGTTTGTTTCACTTCCGACAGCCGTTTCTTTGTTCGAAGGAACGAAGATAAAAGTAGGTGTTCAGGATATATCAAAATTTAAAAAAGGTGCTTATACGGGTGAGGTGACAGTGGAGATGTTAGATGGTTTAGCCGACTACGCTATTGTGGGCCATTCTGAAAGAAGAAGATATTTCGGGGAGACAGAAGATGATATCATTCAAAAAGTAGAAGCGCTTCTTGAATTTAAGATAACCCCGATACTTTGTGTTAGCGATCTCACGCAGCTGGATTCATATCTTGCTCGAGGGAAAGAAATTATAGAAAATGCTGAAAAAGTTGTTTTTGTTGATGAACCGCCAAACGCAATTAGTGGAGGGGGCGCGTACCACCCCGATACTCCGGAAAACGCGAGCCTAAATTCTGGTAAAATCAGTGAAAAAATCGGTAAAAAGGTGAAAACACTTTATGGGGGCAGCATTAATCCAGAAAATGCCCATTTATTCTTTTCACAAAAAAATATCGATGGTGGTTTAGTTGGCCAAGCAAGCACAGAGGTAGATACGTTTTTAAAGATAATTCTAAGTATTAAACCAGGTCGAGCGGGGTAGTAACATATGAGACATGTAGACTTAGGATTCCAGCAAGCGACAATACTTGAAAAACAAAGAAAAAGACGGAAAAAAATAATTTTTTTAGCAGTCGGTCTTCTAGTAGCTGTAATTGTTGGTGTTGCCGGTTATGCTTTTTATTGGCCACTCTCGGCTCTTATTGGTCAGCTTATAAAAAACCCTGGTATAGCTTTGTCTTTTTTCCGTGATCCGAATGGTCAGTTAAAATCCACCGATGGTAAAACAAATCTTCTAATATTGGGGATAGATAAAAGGTCAAATGTTCCGTACACATTTGTCGGTCCAAGCGGCAAACAAGAACGTAACGGGTTTTTGTCTGACACAATAATTGTTGCTTCAATAGACTTAGATACCAAAAAGATTTCACTAATTTCAATACCTCGAGATACCTGGGTTTCTATTCCGGCTTGGAATAATTTCCCAGCTAGCGAGGGAAAAATTAACTCAGCTTATTCTCTTGGCGACACCTATAGCTATACAGGTGGGGGGCTAAAATTAGCGGAGAAAGTGGTGTCTAAGCATATCGGGCTGCCCATCCACTATGGCGTTAGGATTGACTTTGAAGGGTTTAAAAAGACAGTGGATACTTTGGGTGGGATTGATGTTGTGGTGGAAAAGACCTTTGATGACTATAAATATCCTATTGATGGTTTGGAGAGTACGAACTGTCTTGGCGGTGGGTATAATTGCAGGTTTGAGCACATCCATTTTGACGCCGGCCCGACTCATATGGGGGGAGCAACCGCTCTGAGATACGCCCGTTCCAGAAGCGGTACGAATGGTGAGGGTAGTGATTTTGCTCGGGCGCGACGACAACAAAAAGTTATTCAAGCCACGTTGAAAAAAGCCTTTTCCATAAAAAATCTTCTAGATCCCATAAAAGTAAACCGCTTCTTTGGAGATTTTGGTGAAACCGTTGAAACCGATTTTGGAATTGCCTCAGTGCCGGCATTGGCGAAGCTAGCGAAAGAAATAGATTACAAGACGATGAGGACATTTGTGTTGGATCCTTCTTCTGGTTTGATGTATTCCCCAAGCCCAAATCTGTATGGTGGGGCCTATGTGATTGTACCGAAAGACAGCTGGGGCCAGGTGAGAACCAAAATCAAAGAATTTTTAAACCCCGTCTCCGCAAAGGAAAAATGATCTACCTGATTCACGGCCAAAATCAAGTCGATTCCCGCCGATTTTTAATAAGGCTAAAAAGTGGTTACCAAAATATTGAGATTATTTCTGGCAAAAACTTGACGGTCAAAGAATTTCAAAAAACCCTGAGGGGACTCTCCCACCATCTTTTCGGCGGGAGATCAGCTCTTTTGATCGAATATTTTGATGGAAATTGGCAGGTTTTTCCTAGAAAATTACCAGCTGGGGTGGATGTAATATTATGGTCTGTTAAGAAAATCCCACTAAGCCAGTTAAGGGTGAAGAGCTTTCTTTTTGATCAAATTAAGAAACCGTCGGTTTTTAAGCTTTCCGATGCTGTCCTTTTTAAGGAGGAAAAGCAGGCTTTAATAACTGCATCGCAGTTGCTTAGTACTAAAGAGCCGACCGAAAAAATAATTGGGGTTATCGCTCGCGGTTTTTATTTAGTCTATTGTGCAAAAGTGGATTCTTTGGTTGGATCAGAATTGCCAACTTTTGCCCAGAAAAAGATTCAGGAACAAGCAAAATTATGGAGCAGGCCTAGTTTAAAAAGAGCACTAATCTATTTATTAGGAGTAGATTTGGCTTTGAAAGAAGGCGCAAAAGCCGAAGCTACCCTTACTACTTTTATTAGTCGGGCAATTTCTTTCTAGGTGCCACTAAATTTGTAGCTTTAGTCGCAGGATTATTTTAGGGACTTTTCAAGGTCCTCAAGGACGTTTTTATCCAACGTGGGGTCGAGTCTTTCAAGCTGGTTTTGAGTAGGGGCAGGTATAGTAGACGAAGTAGCAATTTTAAAGATTTGGAAAGCAACCCAAACCGTGATGGTGATAAAGGTTAGTAGTAGTATCGGAACGAAGTTCTTACTCACCAATTGCCTCCAAATCCTCCTTGGTAGGTGTAGTGGTGGTTGGTGCAAATTTTATTCCTAAGTAATAGCTAGTAACATCTACAGTTTCTTGTAAATCACCATCCTGATTCTTTGCTAAATCAACAATAGTTACGTCGCTTGTTCGAATGAAGTTCTCTAAATAGGCCAAAAATTTTCTGAAGTTAGGAAAACTACCTTCTACTGTTACAGAATAATCAAGCTTCTGGCTCTTTAAAGATTCAACCGCTTCTGGTTTAGATAGCGGGATGTTAGTAAACTGAACGGCTATAATTTTTAACTTTGATTTTTTCGCCAAAACTTCTATTTTT
>DASVHF010000069.1:0-12597 GCA_036382695.1 Candidatus Nanoarchaeia archaeon
CGATACGATAGATGTGACAGTGAGTAATGACACCGGTGGTCCATCCCCACCAACAGCCAACATCAAGGCAAACGGTTCTAATGGACCAATCACCATCACTTACAACACCTCGGCGACGATTAGCTGGACTTCAACTAATGCTACCAGCTGTTCCGTCTCACCAACTGGTTGGACAGGTGTAAGTGGATCGAAGTCAACAGGTAGGCTAACAACTAAAAAGACCTACACTCTTAGCTGCTTGGGAGAAGGTGGTAGTGCAAGTGACTTGGTGGCAATAACGGTTGCCAAACTAGGGGATTTAAACCTTGACGGTAGAATAAACATCCGTGACCTTAGTATATTATTAAGTAGGTGGGGTAGTACCAACGCAACTGCAGATATCAATGGTGACGGAAGGGTAAATATTCGTGACCTTAGTGTCCTTCTATCCCGGTGGGGTGGGTAGGTTGACAGACAAAGCCTTGCTAGTAGATAATTATATTAACTGATACTATAAATGAAGAAATTACTGTCCAAATTTTTAATAGCCAGCTTAATTTTTTCAGCATTCCTAATCTTTAACCCCTCAGTCGCCCAAGCTGGCGGGAGTATCTACCTTTCGCCTGGTGGGCAATCAGTTTCCCAAGGATCGACTTTTTATGTTTCAGTGAGAGTAAATACCGGGGGAAGCAGCGTTGACGCTGTTCAGGCCAACGTTTCTTACCCAGCAGATAAGCTTGATTATCTGGGTGTGGGTTACGGTGGAACTGGTTTTGAAATCCAAGCTGAAAGTTCTGGTGGTGGAGGAAGTGTGCGGATGGGCCGAGGGACGCTGTCGGCAAAAAGCGGCGACCAGCTAATTGGCACGATTACTTTTAAAGCAAAAGTTAGTTCGGGATCAGCTTGGGTTGGTTTTACATCGGGCTCTGAGGCAGTTAAAGGAGGGAGTGTTGTCGTTTCGGCTACCAGCGGCGCTACATATACGTTTACAACTCCGCCTCCGCCACCAAAACCAAAGCCAAAGGATAAAACCGCGCCCAAAATCTCCGATGTCAAAGTAGTTAATATCGGGTTGGATACCGCTACAATTACCTGGAAAACAAATGAAAAAGCCACTTCAATAGTTGAATACGGTCCCTCGAAAAAGCTAGGTATAATAGCTTCCAGTACTAAGCTAATAACAACCCATAAGATTGCTTTATCAAGCAAATTGCTTTTCCCAGGGACACAATTTTACTATCAAGTCAAGAGTAAAGATGCTGCTGGTAACGAAGCTAAAAGTAAACTTACTAGCTTCAAGACAAAAGGCTACAAAATAAAACTAAAGATTCTAGGTTCTGATGGAAAGCCGCTTGCTGGTGTAAAAGTTACACTTGTGCCCGGGATGGAAGAAGCAACTACTGATGAGAGTGGCCTTGTGACCTTCACCGATATTGCCCCGGGAAAGCTTTCTGTCAATGTCAAAGTCGGGGAGCAAGTGTTAGCCGCTCAGATTGAAGTTAGCGAATCGAAAAAGCCGGACGAAACTCAGGACATTCAGGTAAAGGTTGCTGGTGTGTCCGGCAGTAAAGTGCTTATTGAAGGTGTCGCAACATATGCCGCAGTTTTCTTCCTCGGGCTACTAATAGCTTTCACGGCTGTCTTCTTAGTTTGGTGGAAAAAGAGGAAAGGTCAAGTAAAACCCAGCCAAGCACATTGATTAAAACGTTCCTGTCAATTACTTCAGTTCTACCTTTGCACCGGCTGCTTCTAGTTTCGCTTTAGCCTCGTTTGCTGCGTCTTTGCCTACTCCTTCAAGAACTTGTTTTGGTGCGCTATCCACAAGATCTTTGGCTTCTTTTAAGCCCAGGGTTGGTACTAGTTCTCTGACAGCTTTAATGACAGAAATTTTAGTTGCACCAGATTCAGCTAGGACGACGTTAAAGGTAGTCTGGCCTTCCTCTGGGCCAGCTTCTTCACCACCAGCTGCAGGAGCAGCTCCAGCCACCCCGACCATAGTTGGGGTTGCGCTCACGCCAAATTTATCTTCTAATGCTTTGACAAGATCTGCAAGCTCGATGACCGTTAAACCTTCAATTTCCTTAATTATATCGGCTAGTTTTCCGCTGACTTTTACCTCCTTCTTGGATTTGTCGGCGGGTTTTTCCTCTTGTTTTGGCTGCGAAGCACTCGGAGCCTCTTTGGCTTCCTCTTTTTGATCAGGCTTCTCGGTTGCCTGTTCTGAAGGCTCCTCTTTAGCCTCCTCCTTAACCTCTTGCGGAGCTTCTTTCGCTTCTTCCTTAGGTTCAGATGGAGTTTGTTCTTTCGCTTCTTCCTCGGCCTCCAGGGGGGCTTCTTCAGCCTTATTTTCTTCAGTCTTAGGTTTCTCCTCTTGTTCTTTCCCCTCGGCCTGAGCTCGGGACGAAGGCTTATCTTCGTCGTTCATATTAAGCACCTCCCTTCAAGGTGGTATCAAGTATCACGTATCAGGTATCAAGTCTGTTTTGTGACTGCTTGACGCTTGATACTTGACTCAGAACATATACTAAGTTTCTTAGATTTGCATTCAGCACCCCAACTAACCCATAAATAGGGGAGTTCAAGCTACCAGCTACTTTGGCATAAAGCTCGATCTTACTTGGGATCTTGGAAAGACCAATTACATCTTCTTTAGAAAGAAGCGATTTTTCAAAAAGACCACCTTTTATATTTGGCAGCTCGTATTTTTTAATAAACGTGGTTAGCTTCTTTATAGGTTCAATCGGATCACCAAACGAGAAAAGTGCCGCGGTTGGTCCTTCCAAATTCTCCTGTGCTATTTCTTTAGTTGTTTTCTTGGATGCTCGAGTTAGTAGTGTATTCTTAACCACACTAAATTCGGCATCTGCCTCTTTAAGTTCTTGCTTGAGCTCTTGCAGTTGTGGAACGGTGAGGCCGTGGTAATCTGTGAGTACGAAACTAACTGCTTTTTCAAGCTTTTCTTTCAAATTTTCAACTATTTGTTCTTTTTCCTCACGAGATATTTTTGCCATGGTTCGAATTCGCTCACCACAAGTCCTTCGACTCACTTTCGTTCGCTCAGGATAAATTAGATCGCTCCGTACGTCGAAACTTAGCAGTTTCTCAGTACTCTCGCGCCCTGCGACCACTTGTGTGGACTAAAAAACTCCTCTTCCCGAGGAGTTTTGTTAGATGCAAGTTGTAAGATGTCAGATTTAAGATATCTTAAGTCTTATATCTTGGATCTTAAAACCAATGTCTCCTCGGTAGTCCTTTCCTTGGCTTCGCCTAGCTCAGCCTAAACTTGCTAGCGATCTTTGGAAAAATTAACCTCAAATCGTTTCAGGGGTTTATCCTGAACGAAGTGAAGGGCTACTGTCTTCGGACGTGGGTTAGTATAGAACGTAAGGAGGGCGTTGTCAAGGTTTGTTTATGCCTGACCGATACTAGCAGGAACAACCTTTACTGATGGTCCCATAGTGGAAGACAGGTAAACGCTTTTAATTAATCCCTTCTTAAACCCTTCAGGCCGTGCGGTAGTTACAGCTGAAATTACTGCCTGGAGGTTTTCTTGGAGCTGCTTTGGCGTGAAACTTGATTTACCGATTTGAGCGTGGATAATAGGATATTTTTCCGTTCGCAACTCCATCTTACCCTTCGAAAATTCTTTGAGAGCGGAGGCTGGGTCATCAGTAGTTGTGCCTGATTTTGGATTGGGCATAAGGCCCTTTGGCCCCAAGATTTTTGCTACTTTAGCAAGGCGCGGCATCCAGGTTGGGTCGGCGATTATTTTGCCAAAACCTACCTTGCCGGCTTCGATTTCTTTCAAAGTAGCTTCCGAGCCAACTTCCGCACCAAGTTTTTTAATGGCTTCTTTATTTTTGTCCGTGAAAACTAGAATTTTTATTGACTTGCCTCGCGAAGCCTTTGGCGAAGTGGGGTGGGGAAGAATAATGCTAGTTCTTATTTGATGTTCTTGTTTATCCGCAGAAAGGCCGAGATTGATATGTGCTTCGACCGATCCATCAAATTTGGTTGTCGCAGTTTTTTGTATGACGTCAATTGCTTCACCCAAAGAATAGTCTTTGGATTTATCAATTAAAGAAAGGGATTGCTTATACCGGCTGCTGCGTACTTTTTGTGGGCGAATCTTTTTCTTCTTTTCTTTGGTTTCTATTGCTACGGTTTGGCCCTGCCTGCCGGCAGGCAGGTTTTTTTCAAGCACCTCAATCTTTTTTTGCTTTTCTGGTTCGATGGCTGTTTCGATTACTTTTGTTCTTGTTTGACCCATCCTTCGGCTCCTTTCAGTCGCTCAGGATAAATTATTTTTCTATTTCCACTCCCATGCTTCTGGCCACTCCTTGAATGACCTTTTCTGCGCTTTCTACATTTTGCGTATTTAAATCTGGCATTTTCTCCTCGGCTATTTTCCTTACTTGCTCGCGGGAAAGTCTGCCCACCTTGTCTCTATTTGGTACGCCAGAGGCCTTTCCTAAATTCAAAGTTTTTTTGATCATTTCAGCAACAGGCGGTTTTTTGGTTTGAAAAGAAAAAGTTCTGTCTTCAAAGGCGGTTATTACAGTTGGTAGCACATTGCCTTTTTCGCCCTGTGTCCTTTCGTTGAAGGCCTTGACGAAATCCATGATTGGTAGGCCGTGCTGTCCCAAAGCCGGTCCTACTGGAGGTGCGGCAGTAGCCTCACCAGCAGCAATATTTAATTTTATTATGGTTTTAATTCTCTTTGCCATCGGTTTAAGACAACCTTCAATCCTTAATTTTCAAACTTACAAATTGATTAAAAACTTAAAATTTAAAATTAAAAATTAGTTACAACTTGTTCACTTGCAAAAAATCTAACTCAACCGGTGTTTCACGACCGAAAATCGAGACGAGTACTTTAATCTTGCCTTTTTCCTCATTTATTTCATCAACAGTACCAATAAAGTCGGAAAATGGGCCGTCAATGATTTTAACCGCCTCTCCAAGGCTGAACGAGGCTTTATAAGTTGGAGCTTCAAGATGTGAAAAGCGCTGGATGGTTTCTACCTCGGCTGGATCCAGTGGGGTGGGTTTGTTGCCGATTCCGACAAAACCAGTTACACCTGCAGTAGAGCGGACGGCGTACCAGGTTTGGTTATCCAGTTTCATCTTGACCAAAACATAACCAGGGAAGATTCGCTCGCGGACAGTTTGCTGTTTTCCTTCACGGACTTCAATTTTCTCCTGAGTTGGTACCATGACTTCAAAAATTTGATCTTCCAGGTGGCTAGCGGCGATTTTCTGTTGCAACGTTGCAGCTACTTTATTCTCATGGCCAGAGTAGGTATGCACAACATACCAAGAAGCCCCTTCTTGAGACTTAGCTTTGTCAGATTTTGGTTTGGATTTGGACGTTTTTCTTGCAACCACCGATTCCTCTGAAGAAGGCGTTTCAATCATCTGTGTTTTCTCAGATTTTTCTGTGCCTCCCTTGGCGGCAGTTTTTTTATTTTCGTCTTTTGCCTTTTTGCTTTGTTTAGCCATGGTTAAGCACCTAGTAGGCTGCTTACAAAATTTACCAATATATAATCCAAACCGCCAATAAAGGTAGCTATCAGGGCGCTGGCAATGACGACCGTGAGAGTCATCTTGACCGCTTCTTGCCTAGTCGGCCAGGTGACCTTGCCAAGTTCTTCCCAAACTTCACCTAAAAATCGTGTGATTTTGAACATGCAGATGGCTATTCTAGCACAGTAGATTCGAAAATGTAAAGGCTGATTGCAAGATTGATTTTTGAGTAAAAGATTGAAATTTCCAGTTAAATCGAAGCTAAGAAGGAATTTATTTTTTCACAGATCGTACTAGGTGGATTTTCAGATTTTACCAAATAATCACTAGCTCCCATCGAGGTAGCAAGTTCCTTATTCATCTCTCCAGGCAGATTAGTGATCATCCAGACGGGGATATTTTTTGTTTCAGGGTACTGCTTTAGTTTATTTAAAACGGCGAAACCGTCTATCCCGGGCATCATGATGTCAAGCAAGATAAGGGCTGGTTTTTCACTTTTTGCCTTTTCTACGGCTTCAATGCCGTTAAAAGCGGTTGAATAATCAATGACAGCTTCCTTAAACGCTCTGACGGATATATCGATGAAGGTTGGGTCGTCATCAATCAAAAGAATTTTCTTTTTAGGGGTTCCCATCAATAATGATTATATTACTTATTATTAATTTTGTCTAAGTGTTAGATTTGGGATTACCGGTGGGCGAGGAAGGGATAATCCTGCTCTTTTGGCAGGGGTGGGGAGAATCGAACTCCCAGTCCGGATTTTGGAGACCCGTGGTTTACCATTAACCGACACCCCTATAAACAAATTAAAAATGAAAGAGCATTGGCTCAAGCAAATAGGCGAAGCCTATGCTTGAACGCAGCAACCGCAGTAGTTAGTCTCCGATAAGAGACATTAGCTACGAGGTTGCTATTTTACTTCCTTGTGTGCGGTTACCTTTCGACAGTTTTTACAGAATTTCTTAAATTCCAGACGATCCGGATTGTTCTGCCTATTTTTTTCAGTTATATAATTTTGACTCTTACACCCACTACATGCAAGTGTGACCAAAATCCTAGGACCTTTCTTTGCCATCCTTCCTCACTTCTTTCGTCAGGATAAATTATAAAAAATCGCTCGTTTACACCGAGCCCCAATGTGTCGGGGCGAGGTGGAGCCGACTGTCGGATTCGAACCGACGACCTGCTGTTTACAAAACAGCTGCTCTAACCACTGAGCTAAGTCGGCCCGTTCGCTTCAGTTCACAGCGAGTTCACTGCAAGCTGCTCAGGATAAGCTTGCACTGAACGGACTGAAATGGTGCCGGGAGTAGGATCAGCCCGCTTCGCGTTCTGCGCACTTCGTTGGCGCCGAACTACGTAGCCACAAATCCTTCCTGGTGCCAGGGGGAGGATTCGAACCTCCGAAGGCATAAAGCCGCCTGTTTTACAGACAGGTGCGTTTGGCCGCTTCGCTACCCTGGCAAAATAAGGGTGCCTTAGCCCCGATGAAACTGGGGCGCAGAGCGCTTCAGCGATCTATTTTACAGACAGGTGCATTTGACCGCTCTGCCATCCCGGCACAGCGTTCTGGAGCCCATGAGCGGATTCGAACCGCTGACCTTACCCTTACCAAGGGCACGCTCTAACCAGCTGAGCTACATGGGCATCAAAATCGACACTAATTATATCTCGCCAGAGAAACAATAGTCGAGATGTAATCGAAGACGATTATAGCAAACTTTATTAATAGCATCAATTAAAAAAGACCCCCATCATGGGGTCCTTTTACCCTCTGCGCAAATTATTCCACCCTGCCAATGGGGCTTAGTCGGTATTCCTCCTAGATAGCTAGGTGGGAACCCTGCTCCGATAGCCAAGGCTGATCAGAGACTCCGGGTCAACCCGTCGTAAAAGGAAAACAAGGAAGATAACCTGGTAAGCCTGTTTACCTTTGACAGGGGGCCTTTTGGGCCAACTTCATTAAAGCACAAATAAGCTTTCTTTGCAAGATCCTAGCTGGTGCTTGGTTGATTCTAAAGTGTAGTACCGGTTAGTAGTAGCAAAAGCGTATTGAGTATGGCAAATATCACTGGCGCTAGGAACTGAATGAACAGGAATAGAAAAACAATCAAGATTATCGGTCCGTAGTTTTCTAAAACTGAAAGGCGAAGCGCAGCCTCCTTCGGTAGGATACCAAGAAGAACTTTATAACCATCAAGCGGAGGTATGGGTAGAAGGTTAAAAATTCCCAAGATTAGGTTTATGCTGATTAAAATTAATAATACTTGAATCGGGAAGATTCGGAATAGTATTGAAAAGAAAATTGCTATGGCAAAGTTTGACGCAGGACCAGCAAAGGCGACGATGGCGCCGTCGCGTCGAGGATTGACAAAGTTAAGTGGATTAATTGGCGTTGGTTTAGCCCAACCAAAGATAAAGCCACCTAAGACAAACAATACAAGTGGCACCAAAACTGTACCAATTGGATCAATATGAGCAGCAGGATTTAGGGTCATCCTACCTAGCAGTCTTGCAGTTGGATCGCCAAGTTTATTAGCAAAATAGGCATGGGAAGCCTCGTGCACAGAAATTACCAGACTGATGATTATTAAAAAAGATAAGACTAAAAGGAAAACGCTTGCTGGGTTGCTTGTGTCTAGGTTGACCATAACTAATAACAGTATAACATTTATTGATGTTATGATATAATCCGCTCCGTAACCCCGATTGAATCGGGGGTACTCTCGCGGATTGCGACCACTTCCTCCGATCAAATCGGAGTTCGTGGGCTAAATCCTCGTTATTTGTAACATTTATGAGAAGTTGTGATCGTTGTGGAAAAGGTATGCAGGTGGGGATGAATGTTTCCCATTCTCACGTGCGAACCAAAAAAAGAAGCTATCCAAACCTGCATAACCTAAAAATAAAAAAAGGTGGGATTACCACTCGCCTGCGTCTTTGTACCAAATGCCTACGGATTGTGAAAAAGGAACAGAAGGCCAAGGTTGGCAAAACACCAACCGTCGCAAAGGAAACTGAGAATCTACCGGTTTAAATTGAAATCTTTGTGACCGGCTGTAAATTCCTTCAAAGTGATTGGTTCTTTCCCTTCAAGTTGAACCATATTGTGTGGTAACAACTTTAATATTTTTGACTTTTGCGTTTTGGCTTTTGAGTTTGGATAATACGTCCAAACTCCTGGCCATGGATGATAGGCGCGAATTACTCGTTCAAGATTTTTTGGCGGTCTTCTCCAATTAATAAAACCATCTTCTTTCTTCAAAATTTTTGTATAAGTGGCTTTTTTGTGATCTTGTGGCTGGGGTTTGATTTTACCTTGATAAACTAGATGCAGGACATGATGAATCAATTTTGAACCAACATGCGCCAACTTAATTGAAAGTGACCGCGCCGTTTCATTTTTAGAAATTCTTATCCTTACACTAGCCAAAATATCACCCTCATCTAATTTTTCATTCATTTTCATAATTGTCAGGCCAGTGTATTTATCACCATTTAAGATTGCGGCAGAAATAGGCGAGGCGCCACGATATTTTGGGAGCAATGAAGGGTGTATATTAACTGCCCCATATTTAGGTAGGTCTAATATTTTCTTTGGAATTATCTTCCCGTAAGAGGCAAGAACAATGAAATCAGGCGCTAGTTTCTTTAGTTGAGAAGCTAATTTTGGGTTCTTTAGAGAATTTGGAGTTACAACCGGCAATTTAAATTCTTCCGCCAGCTGTTTTACTGGTGAGGGGGTAAGTTGCTTTCCGCGTCCGGCAGGTTTATCTGGTACGGAAACAATGAGTTGGATAGAGTATTCACCCACAAGTTGTTGACCATATAAAGTCTTTAATATTATCGCTCCAAAGATTGGTGTGCCAAAGTAAACGATTTTGATTGGTTTATAAGTATGTATTTCACTTTTGTCTCGTATTCGATCAAGATATAAGGTTGAAGAGAGGTGATCGTATTCATGCTGGACTATGCGCGCATAGTAACCAGTAAGTCGCGCCCTCTTTTTACGTCCTTTCAGATCCAGATATTCGATTTCGGTTTCTATCGGCCTGCTGACTTGGCCTCTTGTTCCAGGGGCCGATAAACAACCTTCTTCCAGTAAGTCCGTCTGCTTTCCATAGCGAATTATTTTGGGGTTAATAAAGACTTCTTTAAGTGCACCGTAGTTAACAACGAACAACCGAAAGGGAGCTTTTACTTGGGGAGCCGCTAAACCGACGCCACTGGTAAGTTCCAGCGTTTCCTTCATATCGGCAGCTAATTTTTTTATTTCTGGGGTAACTGTCAAGATATTCGAAAATTTCTGTTTCCAGATTGGATCGGAACGGTTTGCAAGCGGCAAAATCATACGCCATATTATACCACAGCTTATAGCCAAAATATGCTATTATTAGTGAAAGAAGACAAGGAGGGTTTTCTGATGAAAAGAGAGACATCGAGCAAGCGGAGAAAGCTAGATCTTACGATGTACACGGTTGGGTACCCAGACAAATGGGGGTATTTGATCGTTGCCTTCTTAGCTATGATCGGGGCACTGATATTCGTGTCTGTTCTCCAGGAGAGTGTTGCCAGAAGGGCGTTTTGTATCACTGCCGTCGCATTCACTTCTTCAACACTCATCATATCAGTGGTAAAAGAGATCGAGGCATGTCGGGACTGGGCTGTAGATCAGTGTCTGTACGTGGCGAAAATATACAAAATTCGCCTTCAAAGAGATCAGGTACTTGCACTACAGCGCAAAACCTTCCCTGGCGAGGTGTTTACAACCTTCGTCGAGATAGTGAGGGCTAGGAGGCCGGACGTTGCGGGGGACAACTACTTCATATCTTCGAAAGGAGAGCGGACTGCTAGTGCCTGTTGGCGGTTGCTCAGATTCTTACAAGATCGGCCAATGGTCAGTCTCCGCTGACAGGGCACTGTTATTCGTTAGGCCCGTGCGGTTTCGCTCGGGCCGACCTCTTCTTAGATTTTTCTTCTTTTTCTAACTCGACTAACTTCCACATGAACAATCTTCCGCGGTTTACGCTGGGTGTATTGTAGTCAATAGCAAAGACGCGGGCTTTTTCAAGAAGTGAACGCTTTTTTTCTTTAGCGAGTTTGATATAAAGAGTTTTGTGGCGCCTGTCATGAAGTTGCTCGGATAGCCAAATACCATATTCTTGAAATTCGTGCTTGGCGCGAGGCGCGATTCCTTTTTTCTCCATCTCGCGTTTTAAAATATTTTTGATCGATTCCATGTGTCGGAAAGTTAACTTTTGATATATTATATTAGATCATATTCTCGCAGAAACTCCTCGTCCTCCGCTTCACTCGGAAAATATTTCTTAAATTCCTCAAGATGTTTTTTCTGAGCCTCCTCATCTTTAAGCAGGGAATCTACTTGGAAGAGAAGCCTCCAGGCATCAAGATAATTAAATCTCAAGTCTACCACTTTTTCCAGCTGCCTTTGAGCCTTCTTATACTGATCCGCAAAGATATACATCGAGGCTACATCATATTGAATCGCTGCTTCAGTAGGTGCGAGTTCACCAACAATCTTTGCACTTTCGACAACCTGCGATTTATATTCAGGCTGTTTTGTTGCTAGTTCATATACTGCCTGCAAACGAAGCCGCCAAAGGCTGACATTTGCTGGCGAGCTCGAAGTTGCCTGGTTAAGTAGCGAAAAACTTTCCGCAATTTTCTCTTGCCTTTCTTTACCCCTGGCGCTGGTGGCTAAAAACATAGTAGTCAGACCAAGATTGGCCTTGTACAAGGGCTCATCAGGCCGCAGCGACGTAGCAACTTTCAGATTCTGATAACTCTCCGAGTAATTCCCGCTACTAGTACCTTGGCTGTAATAAAAATCAGCTAGCCACATTGAGCCAACGGCAAAAACTAAAAGTAATCCAGTTAAAACAACTACAACCTTTGCCGTAGTAGAAAAAATCTTTCTTTTTAAGAAAGCTAGGGGGAGTTTTGCCGCTGGGGGGTCCTGCGTAGAGACAAAGAAAAAAGCAGGAGTTAAATAAAATAGTAGTGCGATAGGCACCACAGAAAAACTAAATAAGTTTTGAACGTGATAGCCAGCGTAAGCGGCGCCAATCGAAACAACGAATATTTTTTCCCAGGTACTCCCCTTCCGAACTAGATATATTAGCAACAAGATTCCGAAAGTGATAATGAGAAGTATGTAGGTAAAGAAGCCTAGGCTGCCAGTTGTTGCTAGGTAATTGACGAATTCATTGTGGGCTTTGTTATAAAGAAAATCCCACTCACTTGTTAGGTTATGTTCTGCTGGTCGGTGTTGATAGTAACTGAAGGCAAAGGTTTCAACACCCGAACCAACTAAGGGCGAATTCTTAAAAATTTCCAGGGCGCCTGCCCAAACAATCAACCGTATTTTGCCGGTTTCTGGTCCGGCAGCTGCAAGTTGTGTCTCTCCTTCAGCTTTTATAGCCGCCAGATTGACTCCGCGAGAGATAAAAGCATTGCCAAAAAAGTATAAGACGGCCAGCCAGCCGACGACTACAAGGGTGATAAAAAAGCCAATTTTTGGTGGTTGGAGATAACTGCCAATCTTGCGGATTTTTCCAGCTTTTATCAGACTGAGTAATTCTTCCCGGAAAGCAATCACTATACCGGCAATTAAAACCAGAAGCATACTCACAAATCCGACGGTTCCACCACGGGAATAGGTAAAGGTAAAAGCTAAAAAGTAGGTGATTAAAAGGATGGTTATTAGGACTCTTTCCCAAAATCTTTTTAAAGCTATCAAAAAGAAAAAACCGATTGGAATGACCATCGCCATAAAGGCGGCTAGCCAGTTTGAGTGGCCGAGAGTGGAAAACGCCCGCACTTGCGCATTTTGCTGCCAATAGCCAGCGTCTATTCCACGGAAACTTCCGTCCGGATTGCGAAAAAGTGGAGTAGGGTGTTGCAAAATGGCATAGATTGCCACGACGGTTGATGAAAGCAGCAATATTTTTAGAATACGGAAAAGTTTCTCATGGTCAAAAAAAGTTACTAAAGCAAAATAGAGAATTAGATAGGAAATTGTCGAGAGAAGACCGCCGTTAAATCTGGAATAAACACCGAAAATACTTACAT
>DASVHF010000070.1:0-3117 GCA_036382695.1 Candidatus Nanoarchaeia archaeon
AAAAAGGACAGGCTTGGGGTTTGTGGTCAATACTGATGGGTCATGTTGACGGGGGCGAAACGACAGAAGAAGCAGCAAAGCGGGAAGTAAAAGAAGAAGCTGGTTATGATATTGAAATAATAGGTGACTTAGGTAAGAAAATTGTTTCTGATACTGAATACAAGGGAGGAGAGAAAGACAAAGGTAAGGAAATTGAAATAACCTTCTTTAAAGGAAATATTGTTAGCGGCAAACTTAAGCCGGATTTAGAAGTTCTGTTGGATGTTAAGTGGGTGGATAAAAATAAAGTCTTGAGCCTCCCATTAAGAGGCGGCTGGTTAAAGGATTTTATCAAGTAATGTGTTAGAAGAAAAAATCGACTCCTCGATTGTCAAAGATTTATATAAACCACCAAAAGGTTCGCACAAAGGACAAAATGGGGTGGCGTTGATTGTTGGTGGAAGCAAAAGATTTCATGGTGCACCACTTTTTGCCGCTAAAATCGCCTCAAAAATTGTTGATCTAGTTTATTTTTCCTCAGTGCCGGAAAACAACGAATTAATAAAGAAGATGAAAAGCGAACTTTGTGATTTTATTGCTGTGCCAAGAGGAGAAGCGCTCGATGTCGCTGACAAAACCGATGCGATTTTGATCGGTCCAGGACTTGGTGTAAGTGATAAAACCAAATCGCTAATTAATAATCTTCTTAAAAAATTTCCCAATAAGAAATTCGTCCTTGATTCCGATGCCTTTGCAGGCCTGGACAAACATTTACTAGGAAAAAACTGCGTCGTTACGCCGCACAAAAAAGAATTTAAAGAATTTTTTGGGTTGGATGCTTCTAAGAAAGCAGCTTTAGAAATGGCGAAAAAATACGGTTTCACCATCGTGTTGAAAGGAGTGGAAGATTACATCAGTAATGGCGAGGAATTACGGGTAAATACAACAGGTAATGCAGGAATGACCAAAGGTGGGACCGGTGACGTGCTGGCTGGTTTAATTGCTGCTTTGGCTTGTAAAAACGATTTATTTTTAGCAGCTTGCGTGGGAGTGTTTATCAACGGACTATCTGGCGATCGGCTAAAAGAAAAAGTTTCGTATTATTTCAACGCTTCTGATTTGGTCAACGAAATACCAAAGACGATCAAACATTTGCTGAACTAAATACACGTTTCTACGATAAGTTCCTCGAAACCTGTTTCTTTGTCAAATTTACGTAAAAATTTTCTGTCTGTTAGTTCTAACAAAGCTACTTCAGTAGTGGTTCCTACCACACCCTCTTTCAAATGACCACCAATCACCCCACCCTTTTTATTGGAGACGCTTATGTGAATGTGGCAATCATTTGCAGATAGAGTTCCTTGTGTGGAGACGATTTCAAAATCTTCGTTGTAAGTTTTAACAATTTGTTTAGTTGGTGTAGCTGCTGCCATTCGCAAGTTTACTTCCTTCAAACACCCGACGATAGAGAGGACCAAGCCAGCTGAAAAACCGTTTTTTCTTGCGTATGTTTGGAGATGACCTCTTAAATTTGTGTTTGGTTTCAATCTAAAGATGTGGATTTTCACTAGGGTGATTCTATCACCAACTATAACAGTAGGCAATTTGTTACAGCCTAGGATTTTTTTAAGATGGAAGTACTGGAGTTAGTTGGTGGGTTTACCAACCATGATTGATATAAGCGTTTTGTTGTCTTCTTCGCTGACTGCGACCGTGATGATCACCTGTTTACCGCTCTTTTCAGCGCTGATGATGGCCGAATCTTGATAACTAGCAGTAGAAGTCTGTGTCCAACCATTGCTGGCTAGATCGTCTTTATAAAATTCGAAGACTTTAGAGACAGAATCTGGAGTCTTTAATTGTAGTGATACGTCGGTATCGGTCTCAGCGGTAGCGGCAATTTCTGATCCAGAGTAGACTGTGATGTCAGAAGGGAAGCCGCTTGGCACTTTATCTTGGCCAATAGTGAGCTTGCCTTCATCTGTCTCGATGCTGACTTTTTCACCTTCATCTTGAATATCAACTTTACCGCCAGTAGCTTTTTCAATCGTTGTTTCCGCGGCTTCCTCAGTAAAAAATCGGTTCGCAAAATAAACGCCGCCGCCCAACACAACCAAAACTGCACCGATAATCACGATAATAATTACTAACTTAGTGTTGGAACCTTTTAGAGGAGCAGCAGGAGCAGGATTGCTTGTATTGGTTGGGTTATTTTTTTGATCAGGCATGGTTTAAATCATAAACTCCGTGGGTGATTTTGTCAATTTTTCAGATTGCATCGCTCGCACAATTTTGTTTTAATTAAGTTAGTAGATGGATTTTTCTGCCTTGATAAAAAAATCATTCGAGATTGCCTGGCACAACCGAGTACTCTGGCTATTCGGTTTCTTATCTGGTGGGGTGGGAACAGTGGGTTATATAAACCCATCAGGTTTTAACTTCACCATTCCAAGTTCTACCCCAGAACCTTCAGACTCCCAGCTACAAGCGGTGGGTAGAGTACTTGGGGTGAGTGATAGTCCTTCAAGCTTAATTTCGTCGCCGACCTTTATACTAATAATTTTAGCTATCGTAGCGGTTTTGTTAATACTCGTGTTGCTGGGCATTTTTATTGCCAATTGGGCGGCTGCAGCTTTAGTTTATCTCATTCTTCAAAGAAATGCTCAAAGGCCTACTTTTGGTGTTGGGGTACGAGCTGGGCTGAAATATTGGTGGAAGTTTTGGCTTTTAGCTCTCGTGATTGGGCTATTTATTCTCGCTTTTATTTTAGCTCTCGCCATTCCGGCGGTTTTCCTCTTTCTAGCAAGATTCACTACGCTAGCCGTCATCTTTACCGTTATTGCTGTGATAGTGTTTATATTAGCTATGTTTGTGATTGCCTCCATCGGGTCTTTGATTATAAGTCTGGCTCAAAGAATGATAATTCATAAGGAAACCGGAGTTTTTGATTCAATCAGACTTTCTGGAGGACTGGTAAAAAAATATCTTGGCGAGTCGCTTCTTACTTATATTGTGGCAGTTGGTATAAATTTTGCAGCTGGTTTTGCAGCAATGTTTGCCATATTACCAATAGGTATTGTGATAGCTGTTTTATTTTTCATGAAACTTTGGTGGGTTGCAATTTTTGCTTTAACACCA
>DASVHF010000071.1:0-34973 GCA_036382695.1 Candidatus Nanoarchaeia archaeon
AAACCGTCGCGAAGTGCTTTGAGTTCCCTATCAGAAACCTCTTCGTCGAAGTTGGGCCAATCCCAATCTTTCATCTTGATGGTCGTCGTTTTTGGACCTGATCCTCTTACGCCACTGGTACTCGTTGGCTTGTGTGCAGGCCGCCCATTTGATCTCACCACGGAGGCAGACCAAATGAGATGCCAAACCAGCACACCCAACAGAAAACCCCATAGGGTCTTCATCTGGCCTCCCTCCTTTCTGCGGGATATTTGGGGGTGTAGTTTACTAGCTTTGTGCTTCTTTGTCAACAAACATAGATGCGCCTTTTCTTTGTGAAAAGTACCATTTATCTATATTTTCTACGAATTCTATTAAAATTGGATCATCAAGTAATAATTTTAATTGGGCCCAATAGGGATCAAGTTTTGGTTTGTAAATACCCTTCGCCTTATATTCTATCGCCTGAAGAAGTTTCTCGATTCTGTCCACCTGTCTCACAAAACGACCTTCTTTTGAAAAACCCTCTTCGTATTCAAACCACAGTGAAAGTATTTCGTCCCGAAGTTTGGCAGGTAAATCTTTAAGTAATTTATCTAAAGCTTCCCTTTCTTTATACCTACGTTTCACGGTCAGCCTTTCTTTTTCTTTTTTGCTTCGTGTTGGCCATTCTTCTAGTATCTTTTTATCTTTTTTTGGATCCCCGCTTATTAAATCATCAAAGGGGGTGATGTCGCCTGTGAAAATGATCACAATATCATGAACGATTGCCATTTTTAGCACTTTTTCCAGATCCATTCTTCTTCTAGCAGCAAGTACCCAACACATTAATGCCACCCGGAAGGAGTGGTCAGCAATTGATTCTGTTTTTTCTTCCTCGGCTCCCCCATAAATCCAACCGATTCTTTTAATTTGCTTTAATTTACCCAGCTCACAAAGAAATTCAAGCATAGCAGCGTTTTTTTTATTCCTAACCTTATTCCTACCTTTAGTGAAGAACTCCTCTATACTTTTTGCAAAACCTAGAATTCGTTTGTTATCAGTAATTTCATCGATCTGAGAAAGAAATGGGTATATAACCTCCCGTGAAAGCTGGCCCCTATACTCAATAGCCTGAATCGAATTCTCCACCCGATCAAGAGTTTTCAAAAACTTTGCTCCATGCGAACTTTTATGCTGAAAATCTAACCAAAGGGAATATATCTCATTTTTTTGTGGCTCTGGTAAACCGTGGATTAATTTCCGAACTGCTGTTTCTTCTTCATGAAAACGCCTAGCTGCAATCTTTTCTTTCTGCTCTTTAGAACCCCGCAAAACTAATGCTGGATATTTTTTTATTAACTCCTGCTTACCCCTCACTTTAAGGAGCTTTTCGTAAGGACTGATATACTCTATATAAGCAGCTGACAAGCTATGAACCAAGGCAAGTTTTAACAGCCTCTTTATATTACGGTTTGGACTCAAGCCAAAAACCCAGGCTAGAACTAAAACACGAAATGCATGAGAAGCAACCGATTCCGGATTTTTTATACCCCGCAAAACCCAGCCGGGTCTCTTGGTAAACTTAAGTTTATTTACATCAATAAAAAAACGGATAAACGCTTCCATATTAGCCAGATATTATATCTCACCAGGGAAATAATTGCGAGAAGCAGCCAGAGCATTATACAGCTATAAAATGGATATGCCAATTTTTAAATTAGTCGGAGAGACAAGATTAGAAAACTTTAGATTAATTAATAACGAGAATTTTTAGCGAAGCGCAAGATTCGAGAAATCTAATTGATTTCGAGAATTTTATAAGTAGACCTAATTGTAGAGGAGACTGTAACTATATCCCCAACCTTAGCACCAAGTAGAGCTTTTCCTACGGGGCTCTCATTGGAGATTTTTCCTTGCATTGGATCTGCTTCAACAGAGGAAACCAGCACGAATTCGTCTCTTTCTCCCTCCACTTCCACTTTCACTTTGGAGCCAATCTGAACCACATCACTTTTTTTACCCGACTCAATCTTCTGAGCATTACGCAGAATATCTTCTAGCTCAAGTATTCTTCCTTCAATGAACGATTGTTCTTCTCTGGCAGTATCGTATTCCGAATTCTCACTTATATCCCCATATTCCCTAGCCTTGGCAATACGAGCAGACACCTCTTTTCTTTTAACATTCACGAGATGCTCGTATTCTTTTTCTATCTTCTTAAGGCCTTCGCTAGTTAAGTAGACTATTTCTTTTTCCATTGCGTTTCCTTGCGGCATTTTTAGGGATAAAAAAGCCCGATCACTCGGGGACTTCATTGGTATATCTCATTAACACAATCTTCAATACTCCAACCCGAGAAGGGTCAAGTAAAAAATTATTACACCTTATAATAACAGGGAGGTGACACTAAGTCAAGTACCAAGCAGTCGTCAATCATGGTGAACCAAACGAATTTGGCTTGGAACACCTTACTAGAGAATCTAAAGCAGTGCCAATTCCTCACTACTCTTTCTTACTTTGAGTCTAAGTACAAACACAAATCTAATTACTCGAGTTTATTAGAATCTTAAGTAACAGTTTTGGTGGCACGAGAGGTTATTGAGATGTGAAACCCACATGCTAATTTATTTTGTGTTTAAGATTTCTTGAGAACAAATGACATATTTTTGAAGTGGAAAAAGTAATAGGACATCACGTTTTCTTTTTTGCTCAAGAGTTTGAGATTCAATTTACCAAATAATTCAAGCCACTCGCCTTCACTCTTATTAGTATGTGGGTGCCCAAAAAATTCGTTATTCGCAAGGCTATCAGCAAGAAATGTTTGGTATTTTTCAATTGAATTGTTATACACATCTTCTACAATAATTACTTTATTTTTTGCAACACGTATCGCTTCTCTTAGAACTTGTTCAGGATTATGCGTGTGATGAAGTACTGTTATCAACAAGCTTGTATCAAAACTCTCATCAGAAAACGGCAGCTTCTTCCCGTCGTAGAGGAGAAATTTAAAGCCTTCTGCGTACTCTTCTCGCTTATCTACTACATCAACCAAAACAACATCAACCTTCTTTTTGTTAAACACGTGACGTGATATTGCACCGTTGCCTGGACCAATATCAATTATTTCTTCTTTTGGCTCGATATACTCAATGAAAAGGTCTGTTAGTATTTTATCACGGTCTCTAAAAGGATTGTAATTAAACATTTTATTTACCAATACCTTACTAATTTAGATTCTAACATTAAAGTAGGATTACAATATATGAAAGGGTATCCTGTTAAAAAGCTTGTTTTATCAAGTAATCAAGTAATTGGTGACCCTAACGACTTTGTCGTCGAACACCTTATTCCAAGTTCTAAGGGATTGGCAACAACAAAATCTACTAGAGCCAATCGAACCTAATACTTCATTTGGAGCTAACTACCACTCTTTATTAGAATCTTAAATTGATGAAATTATTTTAAGGTGGCTCTTGACTGTTTTCTTGAGTGCTTTATAAACGTCCTTATATGGAGGGCTTACATAAAAACCTCTATTTCCCACCGGAGGAATAAAATTAGGGTCTAATGGGTCTAAAGGTTCGGTGAAATAAACTGGGTTTGGATAGTCCTCCGGAATAAAGTAAATAACAACAGCCCCTCCTCTTACGGTTGAATACGTCATCCAATCGTGAAGTACGTGTTGTTGGATGTGATCTATAAACTTAATCCTAAAATCCCTTGCTTTTTCCAATAAATCCCACTCAGCGTCTAGATTAGAACTATTTTTCTTCATAAATCTAATAAATCTTTCGGCACTCCTTATGGGCATATCTTTCCTATATTCAGGGGGAGCGGTATGATTCAGAAGCATTGAAAATGCAGAAATTGTTGCGTATAACCCTTGATAAAAAATTTCTAGTTTATCAACAAAATCTAGTTGGCTATGCGACAGAGGTCTTTTCAAATTAAATGGTGTTCTGGTAGAAATTTCCGTTTGAGCTAGTGATAATTCTTTATATCGCCAATATAACTTAACTAAATACTCATTGAACCTTTGAATAGCCGTTGCCTTCTTACCCCTTGACCTTTTATCGAATTTCTTTAACAGCCTTTCGCAGTCTTTTTTCAGAGATTGTACAAAAGGAGTTGTGGGTAAATTTATAGGTTTAGACATAATTCTTGCTAGTAAACTAGCTGCATTGAATCTTACACCAAAAATGCTAGAATGGCAGCGGTATAATCAACTTGTCAGCAAACTATGGAAAATTGTTCTAGATGCAGTAAATCCCTTACATTCCTAAACCGACGTAAAGTTCGAGAACTCGAAGTATGTAGTAGTTGCCTTCGAGATATCCAGAGGGAAGTTATTGAAGAAAAGGTTTCTCTATATCTGAAAAACAAAAAAGATTTTTTTCCTGGCATAAATAAGGTATTTGAGCTTTTTAATAAAGATCTTGGGTTATTTAAAAAGGACTCTTTAGAGAAGCCCAAAAGGCTTCTTGGACTAGAATACTTTTATTTAACCGATAAAGAGAGTCTGAAAAGACTGCAAGCAGAGAAAGGTTTGGATAATGTTGCTTTTAGTAAATGGAAGTCACTTGAGGTAAGTAAAATAAATCTCGGCCACATTTTTTTGGAAGACCTGGAAAAGCTACGGAAGCTAATTTTGCATGAAGGGGTAAAAGCAGATTTTGATAATTTGATGAAGGTTATATCTGATCACTTGACTGGTCTTCTTGAGGACGAGTTAGACAAAACAGCCCGTATTCTTGCTGATGGTGTTAAAAAACTTTTAGGAGAAGGGATTAACAAGGAAAACTCCCTGAAAACCCTAGTTCGGACGACCCACGATAGTCCAATTAAAGATGTTAGGGAAGAAATGAGAGCTGGGGGGTCTAATCCATTGTTTATAAAGGTGCTGACCGAGCATCTAGGATTCAAAACAAACGAGAGTGAGGTATCAAGAATTGTTAGTAAGGAATTGGAGGAAATAGAGTTAGAAGATTTCAAAGAAGGAATGAGTTCCCAGAAACAAGGGGTGTTAGGTGATTTTAGTGGGCTAAACGGATTTCAGTTTCAAACTTATTTAAAGAACCTTTTTGAAGCTCTTGGTTACTTAGTGGAAGAATTACCTTTGAGTGGAGATCAAGGAGCGGACTTAGTTATCAATAAAAATGACGAAAGAGTAGTAATTCAAGCAAAAAAGTACGTAAAGCTAGTTCCAAATAACGCAATACAGGAGGTGGTGGCCTCCAAGGAGTATTATAAAGCGAATGGAGCCATCGTGGTTACAGATAACGAGTTTACCAAAAGTGCCATTGCTTTGGCCGAAAGTAATAATGTTGAGTTGTGGGATGGAAATAAACTTAGAGAAGTTATTAGCGAGATTGAGACTAAAGCTAAGCCATACAGGGCCCTAGACCTAAATAAGTTAAGTGAACTTAAGACAGAGTCTGATCCAAAAGTAGTTTCAGCTAGAGAAAAGGCGGCTGATACACTTTTTAAGATGTCATCAATGGTTGGTTTGAAGCCAGGAGATTCCAAAGAAACAATTATTAAAAAGCTAGTGGAGGCATTTAAATCCCAATCACGACCTATTGGAGAAGATTCATTACCAATCGTGAAAATTATGTCAAAGAAATATTTTGGAATAGATGTTTCTATAAAAGAGGTTAAGGAATTGATTAACAGGTACAAGACTAAGTTACAACTATGAAAAATAGTTGTTCGTTTTGTGATTTTAATGAAGATAGAAAATTAAAAGAAAGCAAACATGCCTTTGTTATTTTTAGCAACCCGCGACTAATGCCTGGACACTTGTTGGTGGTGTCTAAAAGGCACATTCAAAGGCTTTCACAAATGACAAAAGATGAAAGAGGCGAGGTGCTAGATTTTGTTACGGAGTTTGAGGAAAAGATTTTGGCAAAGTTACCCAAAGGGTGTGACATTCGCCAAAACTTCAAACCTTATGTAGAGAATAGTAGAACTCATGTAAACCATTTCCACTTTCACTTACATCCAAGAGAATTCGATGATGAACTGCACGAAAAGACAGATGTATACATAAAGCCGCTTTATAAAGACTTACCAAAAGAAGAAAAAGAAAGACTCTTTAAATTACTGAAATGAAAAACCCAATTTTAGTAGTTGGTAGTATAAACATGGATCTAGTGGTGGAGGTGAAGAAATTACCATCAAAAGGAGAAACTGTGACTGGTGAAACCATTCGATATATCCCTGGAGGTAAGGGTGCAAATCAAGCCGTTGCAGCGTCTAGACTAGGAGCGGAGGTTTCTTTGATAGGAAAGGTGGGTAATGACCATTCCGGAGAAGAATTGGTTGGGTTTTTGACTTCTGAAAAGTTAAATCTAAAGGGTATTTCAAAAAGTCCTTTACCATCCGGACTTGCAGTTATATCGGTTGATAATAAAGGTGATAACACAATTGTTTACTCTCCTGGAGCAAACTCTGAGGTGAGTGCTAAAGACATAGAAAAACAAACAGAACTAATCAAAAGATCCAATCTCATACTTTCCACATTTGAAACACCAGTGGAAGCGGTAGAAAGGTTGTTTTTTATAGCAAAAAGGGTGAATAAAACAACAATCCTAAATCCAGCTCCCGCACGTGGTACTTCAAACAATCTACTGAAGAATGTAGATTACTTGGTTTTGAATGAAACAGAACTAGCCTTCTTAACGAAATCAGCAAAAGTACTAGAAAGTCTTGAAGATATTGAAAAGGCAGCAAAATTGTTAAAAACCAAAGGTCCGGATATTGTGGCAGTGACGCTTGGCTCAAGAGGCGCTTTAACTGTAACTGATACTAGAGTTATAAGAACAGAAGGAATAAAGGTCAACGCTGTGGATACTACAGCCGCAGGAGATTGTTTCGTTGGTGCATTAGCAACTCAGATTAACAAAGGGATAGGTTTAGAAGAATCTTTGGATTTTGCCAATAGAGCAGCGGCAATTAGCGTTCAAAAATGGGGTGCAAGTAGCTCTCTACCAACGATTAACGAGATCTCATAGGTTTTAGCCGGTTCGAATCCATAGTCCTCATTCAGGCACGGAATTTCAGAAAAAAGGAAACATTTCCGGTCCGAATTAGAGAGGTATAAAATGGGGTATTTACAAGCCCTTACAAGCAAATATAGGCACTCCGGTCACATAGGGGTGCCCTGTTTGGTGACCCCGGGGGGATTCGAACCCCCGATCTCCTGGCTGAGAACCAGGCGTCCTAAGCCTCTAGACTACGGGGCCAAGTCGGTACCCTATTATAACTTTTTGCTTTTCCCTAGTCAAAATCCCTTGACAACCACTACAAAAAAAGGTACCTTAGTAAGGAAGGAGGCTGCCTTAGTTTCCTGTGGGTAATTCCTAATGGCTGATATACCAACTGACCCAACAAAAAGCCAAGAACCGGCAAGTCCTGGAGGAACGGTTCCACCAGCGGAAACTCCACCGGCTGCAGGCGTCGGCCAAGACCCTACCATACCATCAGTACCTAGTAGTGCCGCACCACAGCCACCAAACCCAAGCCCGCCACCACCACCAGTGCAACCAGAGCAAGCAACATCTATTCCTCTAGGAGGATTGCCTAGTGTTGAGCCACCACCTCCGTTTGATACGCCAACACAACCAAGCACCGATCCACCTCCACTAACCCCGACTGAGCCTACTTTTCCGGCGCCGCAAACACAACCAGAACCATTGGCACCACCGCCACCTCCACCTGACCCAGTAAGCCCACCTCTGCCGGAACCAACAACTCAGCCGCCATTTGAACCAATGAGTCAGCCTCAACCTGAGTCATCGACATCGCCAATGGAACCAATAGCCGGACCGGTGGACCCAAGCCCCCCACCACTAGCTACGCAGTCACAACCAACGATGCCAGGTCAAGCTCAACCTTTAAGTGCTGACGAAGTGGGCCCGCCTTGGATGCGAACCGATCCAAGTGTACGAGCTGCTCAGGATTCAGTAGCATCTGATATCGGGACGGCTGACGTAGCACCGGGCGTACAGACCCCTGAAGGTTCATTCCCTTGGCAAGCACCTTCGGAAGAACCTAGCGCTCAAACTACACTTGAAGAGAGCGAGGCTGCTAGTGAAGGCCACTTCCCCGTGGTAATATTCGTAATTTTAGTACTAGGAATTATTATCGCAATTGGGGTATTCCTCTTCACTCAAGGCGCACTTCCTTTTGGCGGTTAGATAAAAAGTGCCTTACCTTTTAAGCAACCCTTCCTAACGACCAAAATTTCTTACTTGATTGGCATAATCTTTCAGTGCTTTTTGCAATTGTCCTCCGTCAAAATCTGGCCATAAGGTGTCTGTAAAATATAACTCTGAATACGCAGCTTGCCAAATTAGAAAATTAGAAAGTCTCCTGCGTCCCCCAGTTCTAATAACTAACTCGGGATCAGGTAAGTCAGCCGAATAAAGACCTTTTTCGAATTCTTCTTCCGTGAATTGTAAATTCTTTTCTGCTAGTCTCCTTGCTGCCCGTATTATCTCGGCTCTACCACCATAGTTTATAGCGAGATTTATCGTTGCCCGCTTGCCGCCGGAAAGCTGTTTTACTGCTCCTTTTATTGCTAGCCTTGTCACAACTGGCAAGGCTCCAATTTCTCCAAAAATATTTACTTTTACGCCATTTTTCTTTAATCGCGGGATATGCTGTTTGATTCCTTCCTCTATTAGATTTAAAAGTCCAGCAATTTCTTCTCTAGTACGATTCTTGTAATTCTCGGTGGAAAGGGTATAGAAAGTCAGATATTTTATACCTACCCCAGCTGCATATTCGACCACTTTTATCAAAGCATCCACACCTTTCCGATGACCTTCAGTGGGTGAGAGACCTCGTCTTTTTGCCCAACGTCGGTTACCGTCCATGATTATTGCTACATGAGCTGGGGTGTTTTTTTTCATAGATGTAAATTATATCTCGCCAGAGAAACAATCGTCGAGATGTAATCGAAGACGATTATAACAATAGGGATCTGTTATCACAATTTCTTAAGCACAGATATTTTGACTAAAGACTCAGAAGCGGCTAAACTTAAGTTACCAAAGATGGAGCAGACTGCCCAAACCAAAATCAAACAACAACCCCCACAAATAAATAGCGGCCATTTTTCTGAAGAAGGCGGCGAAAGTTTACTGACTGAAATTAAAAATCTTCACAACCAGGTGCAAAGCACCGACCTCCCTCCCCAACTGAAAGAGGAGCTGAACCACTCATTAAACAGGCTAAACAGGGCCATGCAACACTCATTTTACCAAGCAGAGTTTGAACAAACTTCTAGATATATTGAATGGCTCGCTTCTGTACCTTGGATCAAAAGAAGTGAAGATAATCTAGATCTATCAAAAGCTAAGGAGATTTTAAACAGTAACCACTATGGTTTGGACCAAATAAAAGAAAGGGTCTTAGAATATTTGGCTGTATTAAAACTCCAGGCTGAAAAAGAAAAGTCAAATGTAGTCCGCCTTTCCCGCTCTCCAGTTCTGTGTTTTGTCGGACTCCCAGGGACTGGTAAAACCTCGCTGGGTGCTTCAATTGCAGAAAGTTTAAACAGAGCCTTTATTCGAATCCCAATGGGAGGTATGAGTACGCCACTTATCCTACGTGGTCAAACAAAATCTCTACCAGAAGCAGAACCAGGGATGATTATAAAAGGCTTGCGGCGGGCTGGAACTAAAAACCCCGTTATCTTACTGGACGAGATAGATTCGGTTGCTCAAGGAGCTGAAAGCGACATCATGGGAGTTTTGTTAGAACTACTTGATCCAGAACAAAATAGTACATTCACCGATTACTACATTGACCATCCATTTGATCTTTCAGAAGTATTATTTATTTGCTCAGCCAATAAAATTGGTAACTTAACCGGAGCGGTGATGGATCGTCTCGAAGTAATAATTATGCCCCGTTACACTGATAACGACAAAGTCCATATCGGTCGAGACTATTTGCTACCCAAAGAATTAAGAAATGTGGGTTTGGAAGGCAGGCCGGTCAAGTTCGCGGATGATGTTTGGCCGGCCATTATCAAGCCTTTCGGCTACGAAATTGATATCAGATCACTTCAGCGAACGATCAATGGAATTTTGCGAAAAGTAGCAAAAAGGTACGTGGAAGGACAGCTGAACGAGGTTACGATTACTACCGCTAATTTGCCTGAATTCCTTCCAGAATTTGTTTAAACATTGACCTAACTTCGCACCAACCCAAGAATTTCCTCACAAGCACAAAGTTGGCTTAAAAGTCAATTGGAGATGAAACTTGAAAAAAAGTTTATTTTGTTGTATCCTATAATATCAATATTTCGGCCCGCTTAGAAAAATTATGATTTCTGTAGAAAATAAAACGCTTTTAGTCGTCGCCGCACATCCAGATGATGAAGTTCTCGGCTGTGGAGGCTTGATTAGCAAAATAAAAGAGGCAGGCGGGAAAGTCTTTATTCTGTTCCTCACCAATGGAACAACCAAAGATTTCTCTGCTCGGGGAGTTTCCACCGAGGTAGAAAGAGAGGAAGAAATCAAAAAAGTAGCCAAATCTCTGCATTTCGATGGCTACCGAATCGCTTTTCCAGGAGATGATTATCATTTAAAATTAGATCAAGTCCCCCAAAAACAAATTATCCATGAAATAGAACGTGGAGAAAAAATTTCTTTGGAAACTACCAAACCAGATATCATTGCTCTACCGTTTTTTGGAGATTACAATCAAGATCACTCTGCTACTGCGAAGGCCGCATTTTCAGCTTGCCGACCATCTCTAAGGACTAAAAAATTTGTTCCGGATCTAATTCTAGCCTACGAGGAACCAACAGATTCTTGGTCCCTTGAGCCCCAAACTAAGCTTAATTTCTTTATAGAACTTGATGAAAGAGAGGTTGATGGTAAAATGAAAGCCTTAAGTTTATATCAAAGCCAGGTAAGAGGGAAGGGTCATCCGAGAAACCTTCAAGTTTTGAAGTCATTGGCTGTCATCCGCGGATCGATGATCGGTGCAGCTTTCGCTGAAGGTTTTTATTGCCATAAATTAAGAGCATGAGATACTCAGCTATCCAACCCCAATATTTTCCACGTCTGCATTATTTTGCCCGAATTTTAAATGCGGATATATTTATGATTCGCGATGACGTCCAATTTGTTCGGAAACATAAATACCCAAACGGCAAGACAGATAAATCATACCAGGCGGACACTCCAATAAAGCAGTCTTTTGGTACTTATCTCTTATCTGTCCCAACCAGACATGAGGGTAAAAACTCCCTCGCGAAAACAAAAATATCTTACGATCAACCCTGGCTAGAGAAACACCAAAAAACTTTGCAGTTTGTTCATGGAAAATCTTTAAATTTTCATCGCTTACATCAAGAAATAAACGAACTTTTGAGCGCTAGGTACGAAAACTTAGCGGATTTAAATAACGCAACTATTTTTTGGGGAATTCTTCGTCTACTTGAGGAGCCAAAAATCACCACTGGCAAGCTTTCAATAGACTTTCTCAACAGTAAATTAAAAAATCAACGACTATTTCGTTTAAAAGAAATCAAAAAAGCTTCAGATAGTAAGGCGCTAAAAGCTAGTAAAAATCTAGGACCAAATGAAAAAATAATTGCCCTCTGTAAGGAAATTGGCGCAAATGAGGATTATTGCGGCGGAACAGCTCATACAGCTTATATGGACCCAGCACTTTTCAGAAAAAACGGAATAAAACTCACTGTTCAAGATTGGAAATGTAGGCAGTACCCACAACTGTTTACCAAACAAGTCGGCTTTATACCAAACCTCTCAATCATTGATCTTCTTATGAATGTCCCGAAAGATGAAGCTGTGAAAATCATCAAAGGATAGGAAGTCAACGCTCGCCAAACACCCCAAATACCCAACTGTAACATTTAACTACAGGTTTTATAAATGTATTATAATAGAGCCGGAGGTTTACATTAATCGGCTTTTTAGGAATATTCTATTGTTGGTAGCAATACCGCTATTGACGTCTTCTTTGCTAGTAATTGGATGCCTCTATTCCAAATCAAACACTTCGATTAGTAATATAAAAGTTACCACGATAAAAGGACTAAAATACACCTATAAAGAAACGCTTCCAGATAATAATTTGGAAGCGGAAGGTGCTTTGAATATCATAGCGTCTATCAAAGCGATGAATATTTTAGACAGAGTGTTTTCGACGTCTTCTGCAAATAACAGCACCAGAAAAGTGTTGGGCTGGATACCATTTTGGGACCAACAATCGGCCTTTGCTTCCTTCAAGCAGAACGTTGCTTCTTTCGATTACATTTCAGTCTTTTGGTATTTGCTCAGAAGTGACGGATCGGTAAATAAATATATTTATGCCTCTGACGATTCTTCCGTGATAAGTTTTGCTCACTCGAAAAAGGTAAAGGTCTTAGCTCTCGTTGCAAACCTACCGGATGAAGATGAGAGAGGGAATTGGGACTCCAACCGAGTTGATAAAGTAATAAGTAGCAGCGCCTCAAGAAAAAAACATATCGTCGATTTAGTCACATTAGCAAAAAGTCGCGGTTTTGATGGAATCAACATTGATTATGAAGCTCTAAGAAAAGACCAAAAAGAAAATTTCACCGCTTTTATAAAAGAGCTTTCCTTCGCATTGCACAAACACGGCAAGATCTTAGCAGTCGCCCTTCATCCAAAGATTACCGAAGGCGATCCTGCTTATTCTAACGGCTCCGAGGCCCAAGATTGGCGACAATTGTCCAAATATGCTGACCAACTCCACCTTATGACCTATGAGCAGCATTGGGAGGATTCTCCTCCTGGCCCAATTGCATCTATTCCGTGGGTTTCCTCGGTTTTAAATTACGCTAAGCAGCTGATCCCGGCTAACAAGCTTTTTGCAGGCGTTCCACTTTATGGTTACGGTTGGAGCAATACCCCAAAAGCAAAAGGTTTAACATATCAGAACGTTCAGAGTTTGATCAGTCAATATAAACCAAAGGTTACCTGGGATCCTATCGCTCAAAGCCATCACTTTGGCTATAGAGCAGCTGGTGTGACCCATTCAGTATGGTATGAAGATGACGCCAGCTTCAAGAAAAAAATGGAGTTGTTCAACTATCTTGGTATCTCCAACCTCGCCTTCTGGCGCCTCGGTGGCGAAGACACCCGCGTTTGGAATACTTTACGCAATTCCCCATAACCTTGCACCGCTATAGGTTTTGTGGTACACTTCCTCCTCACTATTTCTCTTGTGAAAGGAGAGATCAGCATGTCCGGCCTACCCGATAACGCAATGACGGCCTTCGGCAACGGCAAATTCATGAAGGTAATCTACTGGCCTTTCGCCAAACCCGACGGTTCAGTCGGCATCCAAAGTCGGGTGTTTCTCTGGAACGGTGCACTCGCAATCGCTCTGGATGAGAAGACTCATGAGGTCTACGTAGTTCGCCAGACAAGGGAGTCGCCAAAAGGCCAGATCGTCACGATCGAGCTGCCAGGAGGTGGGGTCGACCCAGGTGATAACCCGCGTCAAACTGCGATAAATGAATTGTTCGAAGAAGCCGGAGTATCTGCAGCCAAAGACGGGAAGGTAGTCCAGCTTTACGGTGATGATGGTATTCACCCCATCGACGGTCTAGCCTTTACCGACCAACATGCTTTTCTCTTTCTGAGCGGAAAGAGCCTGATGGAGCCAACAGGTGATGAGAATACCGAGGTAGCTACAATACCACTCTCAGAACTCATCGCGATGGACAATCACAACGAATTCCGAGATCCGCTCAGCCCGTACGCTCTACGCCGAGCCCAGGACTGGCTACGCGAAAACCGGCCTGATCTACTGACGTAGAAACACCTGTCCACACCAGTCGCTCCGTTGGGTCATTAACCCGCGGAGCGATTTTCGTAAGAAAACGTCGTTCGAAGAACGTTATTTTCGTTTTTAAGTTTAAGCAAGTTGCTCCTTACTTCTAGTTGGTGGTGTCCAGCGCCCGGCTGAAGAGCTGAAAAAGCCAGGAATTATGGAGCTAAGCAGCACAAGTGAGACCACAAAGTGCATCGGAAAGAAAAACAATCCGTAGAAAAGCATCTGTGGTTTTTTGTTCATCAGACCGATTACTACCGTTGTCGCATAATCAATTAAAAAGACGCCGATAAAGATATCACCAAAAACTAGATGTCTATACGGCCCAAAATGTTGGTAAAGGCTGGTAAATCCACCTAGTATAGAGTTTGCCCCCGAATACCAGGTTGGTACAAGATAAAGCAGCAAAAGGGGTACGAAAAGAACAAAAATAGAATTAGCTATCACTTCAAAAGAAAAAACCCCAAGTGTGAGCCAGAAAAAAGAAGGCCAAATACCATTTGCTTTAACAGTCTGAAAAAATCCAATATTCCAGCGCCGTACTTGAGACACATAATCTTTCAGGTTATCTGGATACTGATCCCAAGCGATCAATGAAGGGTGGTAACCTAGTTTTGCAATCTTCTTTTTGTGAAACTGGAAGGCAAGATTGAAATCCTCAATCAGTATACCTGGAGTATCGATTTTAAGTTGTTTCAATATGTCCGAGCGGTATATAGTACAAAATCCAGGAATCACATAATTAACGCTAGTATATTTCCAAGTCTGGCCATAGATCAACAAATATTGAAGCATCCGGTTGAGTCGTTCCCGATAGGAAATGAAGTAGTATTTTAGACTCGGAATCCAGTGTTGCCGCCAGACTATTCTTGAACCAGCGAAAACTACTCCAATAGTCGGATCGTTGAAAAAAGGCAAGGCTTTATTTATCAGTTGGCTATCAGGTCGGGTGTCAGCATCTAGTATGAAGATCAGTTTATATCTTTCATATAGTCGGTAATAGTCTAGCAAATAAACCATTGCCCTTGCCTTGCCTCGAGCAGGATCAAGTAGCGAAACGTTACAACCTTCCTCCTGTGCTATTTCGTATGTTTTGTCAACCCAGCCATCAGCAACAACATAAATTTGGCTTTTATCGAGCATTTTTTTAAGGGCTTGGATAGATTCGCGGATCACCAATTCTTCTTTGTGAGCTGGTAATATCACCGCGATATCGCTTGCTTTCATTTTGTTTGGGCCTGGCGCTGGATAGATGGATCTTTTGATAAATTTTTCGATTACAAATCGTATTAGACCCACGATGGCCCAAAAGGTAACACTTATTCCTATCGGCAAGCCAAAAGGAGAAATTGGTTTCATTTTTAACCTACTTTCTGCGGTTCTAATTCGTTGAAAAGCTGGGCAAGTCCTTCTTCGAGGCGGATTTTTGGAGACCAGCCAAGTGAGGTAATTTTCCCCAAGTCTGGGCGACGAGATTGATGATCGTGGGCGGGTCTGTCCTCATGTTTAATTCCAACGTCCCTACCAGCAAGTTTAAGCATAAGTTTCGCAATATCGGCAATTGTAACTTCTTCAGCACCACCAATATTGTAAACTTGACCGCTCTCACCTTTTCTCATCGTCAATACCAAACCCTGTACCAAATCGCTCGCGTGACAAAAAGTCCTTTTCTGCGTTCCATCTCCATGAATGGTTAAGGGGCTGCTGTTACTTAGCTGGTTGAAAAATTTTGGAATCACACGCTGATCCTTCTCTGACATATTCGGGCCATAGGTATTGAAGACACGCGCAATTTTCCCATCCAACCTACACCTACGGCAGTACATAACAATTAAACTTTCAGCGAACCGCTTTCCTTCTTCATATGGACTTCTTATTCCAGTCGGGTCAACATTACCGGTATATTCCTCTTTTTGGGGATAAACCTGCGGATCACCATAAACTTCCGATGAACTCGTAAATAAAAATTTGGCCCTGGCCTTGAGAGCAATATCAAGAATATTTTGTGTCCCTGCAGATGAAGCTAAAAGCATTTCTCTCGCCAAAGGTACTAGGTTTGGTACGCCTGTCGGACAGGCCAGGTGATACACTTCATCAAAGCCTTCTCTTTCAAGCGCAAGTTTTTGACCCGAGTCTAGGCTCGCCACATCGGCTTGAAGGAAAGTGAAGTTGTCTCTTGCGGCAAGTTTATTAATATTTTTAGGCGAACCAGTAATAAAGTTGTCCAATCCAAAGACCGAATCTCCTTCATCCAAAAGGTGTTCGGCTAAATTAGACCCGATAAAACCGGCTACTCCGGTGATCAATATTTTTTTCATACTAGATGTTTATCAATCTTCAAAAGGTTATTTCGGGCAAGTTTTTTCATGATATTTCTACAATCTATTATTGGTTTGTCAAGATCCGCTAGCATTTCGTAGGGGGCATTTTGATGGTCGGTGGCTATCACAACAACATCTTGCTGCAAAAGTGTTTCGTAATCCATCAGCTTTGAAGTGTGACCATTTAGTTTTGGAACATTTGGATCAAAATATGAAACACTAAAGCCTTGTCTTTCTGCCTCTTCCCATATTTTTAAAGCTGGTGATTCTCGCGTGTCACAACTACCAGGTTTATATGCAATACCAACAAGCAGCATTTTGGCTTTTTTACCGTTTGGCCGACCGTTTAAGGCGCGTTTTGCCTCTTGAACGATTTTTTTAGGTTGGGCTTCATTTACCGCAAGTGCAGATTCAACAATGCCCAAACTAACCCCTTTGCTCTTCGCTTCTTCAACTAAATAAACGGGGTCGACCGGAATACAATGACCCCCCACACCAGGACCTGGGTAGTGGGGCATAAAGGCGTATGGTTTGGTCGCCGCAGCATCTATAACTTCCCAAATATCAATACCAGCAGCATCGGCATAATTTTTTATCTCATTAACTAGACTAATATTGACTAACCGAAAGGTGTTTTCTAGCATTTTTGTAAGTTCAGCTGCTTCTGCTGAACTTGTTGGTACTACTTCGTTTATGAAATTCGAATAAAACTCAGCTGCTAAACGGGTCGACATCTCATCTATGCCCCCGACCACCCTTGGTATGTTTTTTACGGCAAATAGGGTATTGCCTGGATCAACACGTTCCGGAGAAATAGCTAAGTAGAAATCTCGACCGCATTTCTTACCTCTCCCCTCAAAGATCGGCAAAACAACGTTTCGCAAAGTACCAGGTGCAACAGTGCTTTCAACTATGACTAACTGCTCTCGGCTTTGCAGATTAGCTACATCACTAACTGCCTGTGTCAAAAAGTTTAGGTCGGGTTTACGATTTTTACCTAGCGGCGTAGGTACACAGACACAAATAACATCGCAGTTTTCTGAAATTTTAATATCGACCGCCCCAGTGAATAGCTTGTGGTTAACACTCAGCAATTTATTTCTGTCCACGTCAAAACCGTAGGTTTGAAAACCAGTTGAAACAAGAGCTTGTACCAGAGCCTGACCGACATAACCGACTCCAACAACGCCTACTTTAGCTTCTCGAGGATTGACTTTTAGTCTTAGCTTGGAAGTGGTTGTGGTTCCAAAAAAATTTTTTAATTTTAGCTTCGATAATTCCACGATAATTTACACTCGTGGACAGCTTTTTGGAGCAGCTCAAAGTGGGACAGAGGCAGATTTCTTATAGATTTGGCAGAGGCAGTGAGAAGGTGAGAACCAGGCTCATTTTAGTTTATAGCAGGCTTATTTGTCAACCGATGCTGTTTTGTGCGCTACGAGTCAACTATTTAAAACTGTAAGAAGCTCCCGATGAATCTTTCGGTTGGAAGCAACTATATTATTCTTATCGAAATTCCACTCTTCCCCATTTAAATCAGTCGCGGCACCGCCAGCCTCGCGAACAAGAAGAGCACCAGCAGCATGGTCTCTCCATCCGTTTCCAAGATCAATCCTGGCTTCAAATTTACCTGATGCGACATATGCGAGATCTAGGGAAAGCGAACCAAACACTCTAGGTGTCCTAATTTTTGTGCTTACCTTGTTAAAGACTTCTGCGAACACTTCTTTATTTTCCTTCTGACGCCCTCTACCAAAAACTACCAAGCTTTCTGATAAATCACCGACGTCGCTAACCCGGATTTTTTCTCCATTTAAAAAGGCGCCTTTTCCCGCCTCAGTAGAAAATAATTCGTCTGTCGCCGGATTATGAACAGCACAAAGCAAGGTCTCTTTATTTTTTACAAGGGCGATAGTTATGTTAAACAACGGGATGCCGCAGACAAAATTACTCGTCCCATCAATCGGATCTACCAACCAGAGGTATTCTGATTTTTTATCGATGAGGCCTTTTTCCTCGGAGGATATACTATAATCTGGAAAGTTTCTTTGCAGAATTAATAAAATCCGCTCCTCTACCTTCAAGTCATACCTAGTCACTGGACTATTATCCTTTTTAAACTTAACTTTTAAATTTCGACCGAACCCATCTTGCAATATCTTTCCGGCCTCTTTCGCTGCTTTTATTGCGACTTCCAGTTCTTTTTTCAAATTTAACTCCAATGGCTTTTAATTTTAAGACCTCGCAATTTTTTACCCAAAATCTTATCCTGATAATTATACATATCTTTTTCTATACCTTCAGCCAACGCATCTACTTGCCTCTTTACATCTCCTAAATCCCCATCCACCTTACCATAAGTTTGTAAGTAATACTTAAATTGAGGCTGTGTCCCAGAAGGCCTGGTTGAAAGTCTTACCCTCTCATCTGGAGAAAGGATAAAGGTTATTTCATCACCCGTTATCCCTGCAATGTATTTTTCTGGGGCTGCCAATTTTGGATCTAACTTATCAACTACTTTCAGCACTTTAAGGCCAGCAAGTTCTTTTGGCGGGTCTGCTCTAACAGCCTTGTAAAGTTTTTCTATATCTTCAAACCCTTCCTTACCCGATACTTCAACTTGATATAAAACATTTCGGTAATATCCATACTTCTGGTAAATTCCGTCTAAATACTGCGTTATAATTTTGTTTTTATCTTTTAGCCAAGACACCATTTCAGCGGCAGTAAGAGCAGCGATAGCCGCATCCTTATCTCTGATGAAATCTCCTCGGCAATACCCACAGGTGTCTTCAAATGAAAACACAAAATCCTTGGGGTTTTCCATCTTTTCTACGACCTGTCCAATCCACTTATACCCAACCAAAAGATCGTCTACGTGGCTTATCCCAAAACTATTTGCAATATCGGTGGCAAGCGTAGTACTCAAATATGTTTTTATATAAAGATTTTCTTTCTTTAGCTCCCCCTTTTCCTTCTTCAAGGAAAGGATAAAGTAAAGCATTGCGCAGGCAATCTCGTTTGCTGTCAAATATTGTAGTTTCCTAGAATTTTTGTCTATCTTGAAAGCCGCCCCAATCCTACAAGCGTCTGGATCAGTACAAATGGCTATGTCCGCTCCTATTTCCTCGCCCAATTTTATGGGCAATTCCATCACTTGTTCAAATTCCGGATTTATATAATCACCAAAGGCTGTCGGAAAGTTTTCGTCCGGTTTTTCTTGCTCTTCAACTACAGAAACATCAAATCCCTCTTTTTGTAGAATTGGCAGGGCATTTGTGGTACCAACACTGTGAATTGGGCTAAATGAAACCTTAGCTGACCTGCTTTTTACTAAGGAAAGTTTGAGTAGTTTTTCAAAATACTTATCGTCAACCTCTTTTCCTACCGATTGGATAAAACCTTTACCTTGAGCTTCTTTAAAACTCATTTTCTTGATTTTTTGTACACTTAGTACCAAACTCATAAATTTTTCGTCCATTGGGGGTACAACTTGGCCGCCATCTTGCCAAAAGAATTTAAACCCATTATCAGTTCTTGGGTTATGTGAAGCGGTAAGTTCAACGCCAGCTATTGTTTTAAGATGCCTAATAGCAAAGGAAATTTCCGGCGTGGAACGAATACCGTCAAAAAGAAAGGTCTTTATCCCATTACCAGCCAGAACTTCACAAGTAAGTCTAGCAAATTCAACTGAGAATTTCCTAACTTCGTGACCAACTATCACACCCCTATTCTTTGCTTTCTGCCCAAAATCTTCAATAAACTGCGCAAGTCCTTGAGCAGCCTCTCCGATTGTACGAAGGTTTATTCGGTTTGGCCCAACGCCAATTTTGCCACGGATTCCACCGGTCCCAATCCTAATATGGGTGTAAAACGAGTCCTCAAGCTCTTTCCAATATTCTTCCTTGATTAACTTATCAATTTCTGCTTTATAGAGCTGGAACTCTTTTTCGCTTAACCATCTCTTCAGGTTTTCAAAAGATTCCTTGGAAAGATTTTTCGAGGATTTTTCTAAAATATCATTCATAATTAAGGGTAAGAATCCACTTGATTATACTTGAAATTAGGTAGTCGAAGCAAGGAATCGAGGCTATTTTCTAGCTATGGCCAGCACTGGTTTTTTAACTAATCTCAATATCAACTCATAACCGCCAAAAAAGACGCCGGTGTAGAAAAGATCGCCTAAAAGGGTATTTCTGAAAAATGGAACAGCCATTGTGTAGGCTTCAACTAATCCGGCTAAGTTTCTCGGGTACCAACCACCAAGCCAGACCGCGAAATTGGTGATTAGAAAGAATAACACTGACGAGCCGACAGCGGCTAAAACGACGGTTCTTGGTAATTTACGATTTTTTAACCACAATCCAATCAAACCAGTTAGAACAAACGATCCGTAAACTGAAATCATCACGACTGGCGAGTAAAAACCAATAAAAATATCACTTAGAAACATTGCCACCAACGGAACTAAAATTGCCCAGCGACGGTCCAAATATGCCCCGCCAAACAAAGCCATCGCAGCAATTGGTGTAAAGTTCGGTGCGTGAGGAACTATCCTAGCAAGTACCGCTAATCCAATGATAAGCGAAGGATTAACCAACTTGCTTAAATAAGTTTTTAATTGTATTTTGCTCATAGTCAAGTGTCAGAATCTACTGATTCGCCACTCTATTTTGTCGCCATTCTTTACTTTGTAAGAACCTGCACCGACTTGTGAGGACTCGCCGTTAATTAGTAACTCCCAAAATTCCTTTTTCGCTTCATCGGCTTTTCTCCCATTAATAGAAGTCACAAAAGCCATTTCTCCCTCACCGCTTGTTTCAATGTCGGCGACTTGGCTAGTCGCTTCCAATGCAGTCAAGCCTTCTTTTACCTCAAGGTCCTGCACACTTAAAACCTGGCTATCATCCCCAGGATTTATTGTGATTGACGCTTTTACCTTTTTGACTTGTTCCTCGTGTGTAACAGCACTCGGTGTAATTTCACCTTTTTCTTGGACGTTGGTGCTTACAAAGTAACCCGCTGCAATCACAAGTATTCCTATGACTATTGCAATTATCCACTTTCGCGTTTTCATATTCTCAAGCAAAAAACCAACCGCAAAGTTGGTTGGTTAAGAGTTTCTTAGTCACCTCCTTTGCTCGAAGGAATCCTTCGACAGCCGTTTGGCTTCTCAGGACAAGTCCAAAGGCGGGGTTCTGGGTTTACCCCGATTCAATCGGGGTTTACAGTAGCGGCACTCCCACGGAATTACGCCGTGATTCACCCGTGTTTCCTTTGATCTTTGGATTTTTAAAGTAACATTACACTACAAACTTTAGACCAATCTGTCAAGACAAAATCAACATTCGCTATGACCACAAGAATAAATCGCTCCGTAACTAAATAATTTCGCTAGCGCTTCAATAATTTAGGTACTCCCGCGCTTTGCGACCACTTCGTGGACTAAACATTTCTTACAACCTAGCACTCTGAATGGCCGCATGAGTAACACTTCTTGCAGCCCTCTTCGTAGACAAAACTGGCTACCCCGCATTTTGGACATATATCCCGACGTAGCTCTTGACTTGTAAACAACATCGATTGCTGCTCAGGGGCTGGCTCCTTCACTTCCTCCTTGACTTGGGTTGTTTGTTCCTCTTCCTTGACCGCTACCTTACCATTACCGTTGGCTTCTCCGATACTCGTTTCTTTAAACTGGGCTAAATATTCATCTAGGACTTTGGCGACAGCATCAGCTAGAGAGTGGATTCGATCCATCCCAAACCCTCTTTGACTTGCTCCACCAATTCCTACTAATTGGTTGACCACTTGAGAGGCAACTTCCTTTGGCGAGTAACCTGAAGGTATCCTAAGAGCGAGTGATATAAGCCGGCCAACAGCCTCTGCATCAGCAGTAATATCACTCCCAGCTTTACCAACATTTATGAAAACTTCGAAGGGGTTTCCTTCCCTATCGGCATTGATAGTCACGAATGCGTGACCAACTGGAGTGGCGATACGCCTTGTAACTCCTTGCAGATAATCTGGCCTTTTCCTCAGTCTCACCGGTACGTCACTTCCTGCCCTTTGAGATTCACCGTTTTCTTCAGCTCTGTTTTCTGCCACCTCTTTCGGCTCTTTCCCTTTTTCACTCTCTATGTGTGACAGCACACCTTCTCTACTACCGTCCCTCATGTAGGTGATACCTTTGCATCCAAGTTCGTAAGCAAGCTCGTAAAGCTTTTTTACGTCTTCAACGCTATGAGCATTTGGCGCGTTTACGGTTTTAGAAATTGAAGAGTCAGTATATTCTTGAATAATCGCCTGCATACGTACATGCTCTTCAGGTAAAAGATCGTTTGCGCTAACAAAGTAGTCTGGGTGCGGCACTCCTGGATGCTCATCCTGCCATTTTTGATAAAGTGGGTGGTAAATAATATGCTCACCAATCCGATCGCGACGAACCATTGCAAAATCATAAACCGGTTCAATCCCAGAAGAAACTCCTGTCAAAAGACTTGTCGCGCCAGTAGGTGCCTGGGTAAGTAAAACCGCGTTGCGGATACCGTTTTTGGCAATTTTATCCCTAATTTCTTTTGGTAACCTTTTTATAAACCAGCCTTGAAGATATTTCTCTTTGTCAAAATTTGGAAATGGGCCTTTTTCACTCGCTAACTGAGCACTAACTTCATAAGCTGCATCACGAATAGTCTTATAAATTTTATCGACAATAAGCATCGCCTCTTTGCTACCATAGCGTAAACCCATCATAATCAACGCATCCCCTAGACCCATGGTACCAAGACCAGTCCGGCGAATACCCATCTGATTTTGTTTATTTTCGTCAAAGTAGTAGCCAGTAGCGTCTACCACATTATCCATAAAGCGGATGGCGACTTTTACATGCTCTGCCAAAGCTTCGTAATCAAATTCTGCTTTCCCTAGCTCACCTTCAGTAAAAGCTGTAAGATTAACCGATCCCAAATTACAAACACCCCAAGCACTAAGCGGTTGTTCTCCACAAGGATTTGTGGAAATAAGCTTTTCAAAATACCAGGTATTGCTCCTTTCATTTGTTTTTTGAATAAAGTGAATGCCTGGTTCTGCACTCACCCAAGCTGAATGGCATATCTTGTCCCAAATATCCCTGGCCTTGGTAGTTTTGAGAGCCGTAATTTTTTTACCCAGATCTTTCCATTTTTCGATGTCTCCGTCCCAAACTTTGTCATAATCTGGATCGGTGATGTCAGGAAATACAAACTGCCAATCTCTATCTTCCTTTACAGCCTTCATAAAGCGGTCAGATATACAAACAGAAAGGTTCGCACCATTTATTTTTGATAAATCTCTTTTTGCTTCGACAAATTCAATCACGTCTGGATGCCAATCATTTATCATTAGCATCAATGCTCCACGGCGTGTACCACCTTGCTGAATGACATCGTGAGTGGCAGTACTGTAAAGTTCTGCCCAAACAACTGGACCAGAGCTCCATCCATTCACCTTTTTCACCCTAGATCCCCGTGGCCGGAGCGAAGAGAGATTAATACCTGCTCCCCCACTTCTACTCATTATATCGACCATTAGCTTCAAATTATCGATTATCCCATCGCGGGAATCGTGAGGTGAGGGAAGGACAAAACAGTTGTAATAAGTTACATCGTAGGACGTACCAGCCCCAGAAAGCACCCTACCACCTGGAACAAACTTAAAATCTTTCAGTGTATTATAAAAACGAACAGCCCACTCTTTTCTTTTTACGGCTGTTTTTTCCATCTGAGCAATACCGACGGCAACTCTGCGCCACATTTGCTCTGGATATTCTTCCAGCAGCTCACCACTTGAACCTTTGAGGGCGTATCTATCTAGAAAGACTTTAGACCGTACACCTTCTAATTGCGTTTTAGCGGGATCGGAAATTAAGCTTTCTAGTGCAGCTTGTAGCTTTGGATCGAATTTCACTCCAGGTCTTGTTTTTTTGGCAGGTTTTTTACTCATAAAAAGGGTCTCCTTTTAAGCGCTGCCTGCAGTTTTTTCGTTTTTTAGCAGACTTTGTACTTCTTTTTCAAAGCTTTCTACATCTTCAAAAGCTCGATAAACCGATGCAAAACGGATGTAGGCCACTTTGTCTATAGCACGGAGTCTTCGGATAACTGTCTCGCCAACTACCTTGCTAGGAATCTCCGTAGTTTCACGTTTTCGAAGGTTTTGTTCAATCTCATCAACAGTTTCTTCAATTGTATCTCTTGAAACTGGGCGTTTCTCACAGGCCTTTTGAATACCAATAAGGAGTTTATTGCGATCAAACTGCTCTCGCCTTCCGTCTTTCTTAATTACGAAAAGATCAACAATATCCACTCGTTCGTAAGTAGTAAAGCGTTTACCGCATTTGAGGCACTCGCGGCGCCGACGAACCGAAGAAAGGTCTTCAGAATCTCGTGAATCTAGTACCTGATTTTCGTTGTGAGCACAGTAAGGACATTTCATGAATTTTTAACCCATTAAAAAATACCCTTTGAGTGGTAAGTAAGAGGTGACCTGCCCTTCGTCAACCTAATTTTTTGCCCGTTACTCTTTCACGCGTGGAAAAGTCTAAACACAATATGTTGGGTTTCAAAGTAATAGTAATACCAATATCTAGGGTTTGTCAAGTAGTTCACCAGCCACGACTTTTTCTTATAGGACTTAGTTATTAACCGTTTGAGGCTGTTTTATATATTATCAACCACTTTGTATATGTTTAAATAGACCTAAATGCATCAGTAAAAAGAAGTTATCTCACTTCTTCAAGCCAATCTTGGGCATCCATTGCGGCCATGCATCCGGTTCCTGCTGCCGTTACTGCTTGCTGGTATTGCCAATCGTGGGCATCACCGGCTGCAAAAACCCCAGGAACTGAAGTATTGGTTTTATCTTTTATAACGATGTAACCCTTCTCGTCTAGTTCAATTTTCCCCTTCAAGAAATCTGTATTCGGTTTGTGACCAATAGCAATGAACAATCCATCAAGTTTCATATCTTTAACTCGGCCGGTCTTTATGTCTTTTATTTTTACCCCTTCAACCTTGTCTTTCCCTAGCACTTCTTCAACAACGCTGTTCCAAATGAATTTTATCTTGCTTTCTGCAAATACTCTTTCTTGCAAAGCTGGAAAGGCACGAAGACTGTCTCTTCTATGTATCACATTCACTTCTGAAGCAAATTTCGTCAAAAATAGAGCCTCGCGCATTGCTGAATCCCCTCCACCAACCACAACCACCTTTTTATCCCTGAAAAACGCGGCGTCACAAACTGCGCAAGCTGACACGCCCCTGCCAATCAACTTTTGCTCACTTGGTAAACCCAACCACCTCGCGCTAGCTCCAGTAGCAATAATCAAAGTTTTGGCCAAAAAAGCTTCTGCGCTTACCGTAACCTTAAAAGGTTTGGATTTTAGTTCCACGTTTGTTGCGTCTCCGTCAATAAATTCGGTCCCAAGGCGCTCTGACTGCTTTCTTATTTTCATCATCAGTTCCGGACCCTGTACACCTTCTGGAAAACCGGGAAAATCTTCAACGTCAGTAGTCAGAGTAAGCTGTCCACCGGGTGTAGAACCAGCGACAACAAGAGTTTTCAATTTTGCACGAGAAGCATAAATGGCCGCAGTCAACCCTGCTGGACCGCTTCCGATGATTATTGTATCGTAGGTTTTTTGCGTCATAAAACTCCCCCGATAATTATTTTTACGCCAACTTCTTCAGCTGCTCTTTGAAATAATCAACATTGGGAATCGGGGACGGATCAATTTCGTTAGCCGCGGCAAGATAAAAACTAGTCCAAGAGGAAAAGACAAGTGCTTCAAAAGCTGCATCAACCTTGTTTTCTGCCTTAATTTTATATGAGATTGACTCGATATCAGCTTTGGATAAAATCTCTTTAGTTATGTTTACTCGTAGTCCTATGTTCTTCTCGTATAAGAGGGTATCTAGAAAAACGAAACTTATTTTTTCTCCCAAGTCAGCTGGATTAGCTATTCCTTCCAAAAGATGGTGACTCATTTCTGACAAAAGAAAATAATCTGCAAAGGTTTTTGCGTTTTCGTTTATCTGATTAGCAAATATATGAGCATTTCCTGCTAGAAACGGCCCAGCAGTAATAATGGGAATTCTACCAACAAGCGCAAGAGCAGTCTTCTTTGCCTGATTTTCGTTTTTGGCAGTTTCAAGATCGAATGATTCACCTATTTCTTCTAAATGTTTTAACGCTTGTTCCATTTGCCGATCTGAAAATTTTGCGAAGCCTAACATGCTGAAAAGGCCCAAGACTCCACCAATCGAATAACCTAAACCCATTCGTGGCTGCCCGCTAGGATTGTATTCCGTATCGAATTGATAATAAGGCAAGCTTGCTTGTTTAAGATTCTCCTTTAAAGTTCCACCGGATGTAACTCCAATTATTTTTGCGCTTTTCTTCTTCGCATCCTTGAGAGAATTAATGGTTTCTTCTGTGGCACCAGAATAACTCGAAACAACGACTAACGTTTTTTCACCCACGAAGGAAGGCAGAACACAATCGTTAACAATTTGTACTGGCAGGGAGATATCAAAGACACTGCGAACAAAATGGGGACCGAGGGCACTTCCACCCATACCTGATACTACAATATTTTGCACATTTTTATAATCGGCTGGGACTTCTACTTTTCGCGATTCATCCCAAGCAACTTTCAACTGCTTACCCAATGCCTGAAGAGAACCAATCATGTTGCCGCTGTCGCGGTTTTTTATTTTTTCTGTCTCGTCAAGGTTGATCACAGTTGAGACTTCCTATGAAATACCAAGGGCTTCGTTTAACCTTCCTTTATCAAAACCCAAGATTTTTTCTTCTGTACCGTCTTCTTTTTGTATTATTGTAAATGGCACTCCCATCTGACCACTTTTTTCTAGCATTTCGCTAGCACCAGCTGGATCATTGTCAACATAATCGTTTTCATACTTAATTCCCTTCGAATCCAAATAGTCCCTCTCCATCTTGCAGTATGGGCAAGTCGTAGTACTGTAAATCTTAACCCTTACCATCTTTTATTCCTTTCGATACACTTCTGACCAATTCGCAAAACATCACGCAACCGCAAGGAGCGGGATATCTTGCAATGACAACATGCAGTTGTAGTGTAAATTTTAGTCTTGATCATAATATTCCTTCTAAAAGAAGTTCTAATGGAGTTATTCTAATCAGAAAGTACCTAGATTACAATTAAAAAATTGCTTCAACAAGAACTTATTGTTTATTTTTCAGGAAAAACCCAATCAGTCCGCCAACAACCCCACCTATAATCAAACCATAAATTGCTTTAATTGCTATTGATCCCCACAACATAGAAGTAGTTATTTCCGGAACTGGGTTTAACAAGCGGTAATAATCATTAAATGGAAAAACGATGGCTAAAACCACCCCTAAAATTAATGCGAACTTAATTGACTTAGACATTCCTACTCACTTCCTAGTTACATTCATATTCTCACAAGATTTGGTGGTGTTTTACCTTCCAACGCAGCGATAATATTTTCAGCCGCAATTTTGCTCATCGCCATCCTTGCCTCACGTGTTGCGCTAGCGGTATGAGGAGTCAATACAACATTTGGCAAATCAGCAAGTCCCGGCGTAAGTTCTGGCTCCTTCTCAAAAACGTCCAATCCTGCGCCAGCAATTTTGTCCGACTTCAAAGCTTCAACAAGTGAAACCTCATCTATCACTGGTCCGCGTGAAGTATTTACCAAAATTGCGCTCTGTTTCATCGTACCAAACTCTTTCGCCCCAATTAGATGGTGCGTTTCTGGAAGTAACGGCACGTGAACAGTGACAAAATCGGAATCTTTGAGAAGCTCTGTTAGATTTCGATACTTTGCTGAAAATCTCATCTCAAACTCGGGATTTTTCTTTACATCATAGTAGAGAACTTCCATATTAAAACCACCATGGGCAATTTGAGCAACAAACGAGCCAATTCTTCCTAAACCAACGATGCCAATTGTCTTACCCCAAATTTGTGGCCCTAGAAAACCTTTTGGCTCCCATTGCTTGTATTTTCCCTCTCGAACAAATTTATCTGCCTCCACAATTCTCTTTGAGACTGACATCAGTAAGGCAAACGTGTGTTCAGCCACTGCCTCGGTTAGAACTCCAGGGGTATTTGAGACAGCAACTTTTCTTTCTGTTGCTGCTTTCACGTCTATATTGTCGTAACCAACTGCGTAATTTGCTACAATCTTTAAATTTGGCCCTGCAGCATCCAAAACCTCCCCATCGATTTTGTCCGTTAGCAAACAAAGGACCGCGTCGTAGCCTGTAATAGCTTTTTTCAGCTCGTCTTTTGAAAGAACTCTATCTTCAAGATTTACATCAACTTGAAGCCCTTTCTTTTTTAGCATCTCGATCCCTCCCTCAAGAATCGGACGTGTAACATAAACTTTTTTACTCATGGTTTTACCTCCATTTCTATAGTAACACGTAACAGGTAACAAGTTTCAAGTTAGAGTTGCCATATTACTTGTCACATGTCGCTTGTTACTTGTCATCTATATCTTTCGAATATCAAACCAACCGTTGAGAAGATTTTTTACTATCACATCTTCCATCTTCTCCACACCAAAATAATTAATAAAAATTTTATTCCAAAGCGCTTCATGGAAATGGTAGGTGTAGCGATCTTTAAGTTTTCGCTTATTCATCACACTCATTATGTTATCCATAAAGTTGAAATTGACTAGCTCTTCTTTACCCGTCCTCGTTGGAAACCAGACCGCCACATAATTTGTATGCTCCCAAATCAAAAGGTGAAGAGCCGGTACAAATTTCGCCATTTTCAAAAGTGTTCTTGAAGCTCCACGATGATACAAAGCTTCGGGATTTATATGCGGAATCCCTAGGCGCACATCATTTGGGTCTTCTTTAAAAAGATAACGTTGAATCACCAACCAAAGATTTGGCTGGCCCTTTGACAAAACTGCCGTTGGTACATCACCCCTTATTGCACTGACAATCTTCTCGCCAAAAAACTCATCTTCAGAATGATATTTTAAATAGTTCGAGTAAAGAGTCACCTCATCCAGGTAATGGCTGGTCATAGCAAAGAGATAAGTGGTCGATGCATCCTTAAGCTCTTCACTTGGAACAAGAAATATTAACCCCAGCTCTTTCAAATGACTCATTGGATGTAACTTCTTTCCGACAAAGGCCTCGGTGATTTTTTTCCATTTATTAATGTCAAGAACTCTTATTTCAATCGCCCTAACTTCGAAATCATCTTTTTTCAGCTCTCGATACGCTGCTATATAGGTAGAATTCAGCCATTCACGCTTCTCTATAAACCGCAGCGCTGCATAGATTTCGAATAAATCTTCTCTTTCTATCATTTCCTCTACGTTTTTATAACCAAGCTCAGCCATTATCTTTTTTGGTGGATTCTCACGAAGGAGACTTTCGGCCACCTTTCTTTTTAGGAAAAAGCCTGTTCTATTTGTGTTTAAAGCCAAAACAGCAGAGATAAGATTTGCACAGCTCTCATTTGATATACATTGAGGTCTATCTAGTAGTTCGTAGATTTTTTTATCAAGTTTCTTAACGTTTTTCCCGACTGTCTCATACACCTGCTCTGCAGTTGGGTAGGTAAGTTTTAGATCGCTAAGTATTTTTCTTACCTTCTCCTGATTCTCTGTGTAAAAATGTTCCAGGACCTTTTTTTTGTCTGTAATATGTTCAAGGGCATCAATTACCTCGCCGAAAATGTCTGGATCGGTATTTAATTGATGGGCGAAAAATTCAACTACCGTGCTTCTCATGTAATTTTCTTCTTCGTCACTCTAAGCTTTTCTTTGAATGGGTGCTCTCCGGAATGAATAATACCCTTCTTAGCCCCAAAATAGTTGACGACATTACTTGCATTATCGGCTGCCAGTTCCAGTGCTTCTTCGATACTTCCCGATTTAATTAACCCAGCAAGAAATCCGCTCGCAAAAGCGTCCCCCGCCCCTGTCCTCTCCACCGCGGGATTTCCATGGGTACCGATGTGATAAAAATAATTCTCGTCACATGCAGTTGCCCCACCCACCCCATCGGTAATAACTCCAACACCGCGGGCTAAGAGACACATCTTATGAACAACCTGCTCTTTTTGATCAAAGTCAATACCGGTAATATCAGCTGCTTCTTCCCGGTTCATAATCACCACGTCGGCTTTAGCAAAAATTGGCGCGAGTGCCCTGGCACCCTTTTCTAGCTCAGCCTTGCCAGGAATTACCGCTGTATCAATTTTATGGCCATCGGCCCAGACTACCAAGCTATTGAGAAGCTCCATATTTCCACCTAAACTACTGATGAAAAGCCACTTGGCCTCTAGTTTGTTTTTAGGAACAAAATCACTTGTGAAATGGGCACTCGCTCCTCTGTAAACCAGAATCGTCCGCTCACCCTCATTGGTTGTCAAAATAATTGAGTAACCGGTGTAGTTTTCCTTGTCTTTGATGATTAGATCCGTGTTCACACCCTCATTTTGGAGAGATTCGACTATTACTTTTCCACCAGGATCTTCCCCAATACGGACAATACAAGAGGCCCGCAGCTTTTGCCTAGCAAAAGTCACTGCAGCGTTCGTGGCACCACCGCCAGTCTCAAAAATGATATCGTCAACGTTTATTTTGGACCCTAAAGGAAGAGCTAAATTAAGGTCTGTCGGGGACGACTTATCACGTTTTGCTTGGAACTGCTTTGAGAGTAAAAATACATCACGAGTAGCAGCACCAATTGTAATTACATCAAACATAGGTAGTTAACCTAATGATACAGCTTTTTAGATTAAATTTCTCTTCGTTTGATAAATGTTCTTGTAAAAAAAGAGTGTCGGCTTCCCACCCACCCAAAGGGTAAACAGGTAAATGGCGGACAGTAAGAAACTGGCTGTTAAATAAACTAAAACTGTTTTGGTAAGCACCGAAGCTACCCCTATCATCACCAACGAGTATAGGAAGTATAAACCTACAATACTCATTAAAATAATTCCAGCGAGAGAAGTAAAGGCTGAGATCTTTTTCATCAATCCCGAAGAAAAGAAAAACAAACTTACACAGTTCAATAAGGTAGTAGCTAAAAAAGTAAGTAACGCGATTTGATAGATAAGAAGTGAAGACCCGTATGGAAATCCAAGGTACAGCTGGGCAGTTCGAATAAAAGTGGGCATTCGAATCACATCAAGGAAAGGTTTGGGAACGATGTGTAGCAAGATGATCGATCCAAAGCTAATCAAAAAAATTCCTAGATAGACCCATCTCAAAATCTTAACCGTATGTAAGCTACTCATCTACATTTCTAGACTTTTCCAGCGCTACCAAAAGCATCAATTTTCTTGGCCACTACTTTTTCGACTGCGTCAAGCACCGGACCAAGGACCTTGTACATAGCGTACTCCCCCTCTTTTTCTTCCAGGACATCTTCCAGTGTATCCCTGTAAGCACGGCGCATCTCAGTGTTTATATTGACCTTCACGAATCCTCCAATTTTGATTGCTTTTTTAACTTCCCCTTCAGGAATCCCACTTCCACCGTGAATTGACAAGAATGTGTTTGGCACGGCCTCACGTATTTTTTTGATTAGGTCAAAATCCAGTGGCGGCTGAGTGGGGAAAACTCCATGAATATTGCCAAAAAGAGTCGCCATGGTATCTACTCCTGTTGCTTCAACGAATTCTTTCACCTTTTCCGGTTTGGAAAAAGTTTGTCTAAGTTCTTCCATGCTGATTTGTTCCTTGTAAACTTCGGAGCTTTTCCTCGCCATTCGATCAATCTCTGCTTCAACTAAAAGGTTTTTTTTGTGTGCTTCGGATACAACCTTCTTCGCGATCTCTAGATTTTCTTCGTAGGGAAGCGCTGAACCGTCAAAGTGAATCAGGTCGTAACCAGCCTCAATGCCTTCCATACACTGATCAAGTGTCTCCGCGTGGTCCAAATTAACAAAAATTGGAATACTAAATTCCTCAGAATAATTTTTGGCAATATCCACCACATTTTCTGCCCCCATCCATTCTGTTTCACCGGGTGAAGATTCGATGATAATAGGGGATTTCTTTTCTGCTGCAACAGTAACAATTGCTTTAAATGTCTCAAGGTTGGAGACGTTTAACGCTCCAATAGCAAAACCTTCTTTTTTTGCTTTTTGCAACCACTCCTTAGCCGTCATAATTTGAGCATAACGAAAATTACATCACGCGTCAGCGTGTTTTAAAACTAACTCCCCTCGTCCTCCAGAACCAAAACGCTCGTCATCTAGATAATATATCTTTTGGGGGGTGATTTTAAAGAGACGGTTCTTTATTGCCCCCGAAAACATTTGTTTTGCGCTAGGTATGTAATCTTTCAACCAAAAATATTTCTTCAAGAAAAGTGAATAAACCTTTGCCGCTTCTAACCTACTAACCATCTTACATTCACCCTCCAATTGAATGCCTTTAACCTTCCCAATACCACCAGTAATTTCATTTATTGTGGCAGCTATTTTAGGATTGCTTTGCAAATTTTGAACTTTTCGCGTGTTTTCATCCGATAAAAAATAAATGTTGAAATCATCGTCATACGCATACATCACCGTCGAAGCCCACGGCCTATTTTCCCTAGACGTTGCAAGACTCATTCTTTTATTTTGGGAAAGATAATCTAAAATGCGCTTCTTAAATTCGTCCTTGGAGACTCTCATTTTTAGCTTCAAGGGCGGGCCCTAAAGCCCGTTTATATTTGTGTTAATACAAAAACAATATATACAATATATAAAAATGGTAAGGGTGCAAGTAACCAATACAGAATTTTAAGTATTTTGTGTGAGTTTCTAAAAATAAATAGTATAACTACAATAATCAGGAAGATAAAACTTATAAATGTAAAAGTTGAATCTCCACCGCTAAATCCAGCTCCGAAAAGTGCCAACCCAACCCCAAGAAGCGCCATTATTAACAAAATAATCTCAGCAATCTTGATCATTTACTTTTCTTCTTTAAAACGTTCTTAACCGCTTCTTTGATCTCCTTAACGCTCATGCCGTATTTTTCGAGGAGTTCTTCGGGGGATCCAGATTCCCCAAAAGAGTCTGGCATGCCGATACGTTCCATTGGCACGGGGAAATTTTCAGCGAGAACTTCAGCTACTGCCCCGCCAAGACCGCCAATAATTTGGTGCTCTTCCACAGTCACAACTGCACCGGTTTTTTTGGCGCTAGCTGCAATTGTAAGTTTGTCCATTGGTTTTATCGTGTGGTTGTTAATTACTTCGGCAAGAATTCCATCTTTCACCAGCTCTTTTGCCGCCACAAGCGATTGATAAACCAGCGGCCCACAAGCAACAATCGTCACATCGGTTCCATCTTTGAATACTTCGGCCCTACCAACTTTAAATGGCGTATCTTTGGTTGTAATCACTGGAGTTTTTTCGCGAGCGAAACGAAAATAAAATGGCCCTACGTGCTCACCAGCAGCAATAGTTGCTTTTTTCGTTTCAATGGAGTCGCAAGGAACCTCTACGACAATATTGGGCAAACAACGCACCGTCGCGATATCTTCTAATCCTTGGTGGGTAGCACCATCTTGTCCAACACTAATTCCTGCATGGGCGCCGGCCACTTTTACATTCGCTTTTGTATAACAAACGCTGACTCGGAGCTGATCCCAACACCGCCCAGGAACGAAAACCGCATAGGAGGAAACGAAAGGAATTTTACCGGAAAGTGCAAGTCCTGCTGCAATACCCATCATATTTTGCTCAGCGATCCCGCACTCGATAAAACGATCAGGAAATTTTTGGCCAAAGGTGTGAACACGAGTCGACTCAGCCAAATCGCCAGTTAGCACCACCACATTCGGATTTTTCTCACCCAAGGCAACTAAACCATCACCATAGCCAAATCTTGTTGGCACTTGTTCCACTTCCGGATCATAAAGTTTTGGATTTAGCGTACTCTGAGTCATTTTTTAGCTTTCGCCGTAACGCTTAGATATTTACGCGTCACTAATATTAAGCCAATTAATACAACCAAAAGCTCCAAAAATAACCAACGTTTATCAACCGCGGCCATTCCCCGGCCGGCACCATAAAGGATTGTGAAAATTCCACCAAAAACAAATCCTGGTGCGACAGGTCCCATTGCTTCACTCAAAAAGAGTGCTCCTCCAGCAAGTGCAACAAAACCAATTATTGTAATTGGAATAAAGACGTTGCGATTGTAAGTCTCATTTTCTTTCTGGAAATCCTTGTTGCATTTATTCATAGCCGCTTGCTCAGAATCGCTCGGACCTTCCTTGCCGTAGTTCCCCTCCTGAAGGAATTGGCAATTTTCACTCATTTTTGGAGAAGCGTAAAAAGCCTCTATCCCCAAACCAACCATCAGCGGAAAAACCACTGCGATTGCTACTCCAAGTCCCATTTTGACAACTGTATTCATTATATCCTCACCTCCTTTACTAGTACTGTAGGCTACAAAGCCTCCAACAATAACCAGCACTATAATTAATATACCTGCTAAGCCTATCATTTTCTTTTAGCTAACGCAAAAGTTGTAAAGTTACCCATACTCGCTCACAATCTTACCCTTCAATGTCCGAATCTCACGTAAGGCTTTTTTCGCTTCTTCCGGGTCCGGCGGTTTACCATGCCATCCTGGCTGCCACTCCATGAAATCAACTCCCTTACCCGGAATAGTATGGGCAATAATTACCGAGGGCGCATTGAAAATTACTTTCGCTTCGTTGCAGGCATCAATAATTTCTTCAATATTGTGGCCATCAATATCTTGGGTATGCCAACCAAAAGCCTTGAATTTGTCGATCAGGGGCTCAAGCGGCATCACATG
>DASVHF010000072.1:0-40764 GCA_036382695.1 Candidatus Nanoarchaeia archaeon
TTCCATTGAAAATGCTCTAATACTTCAGCAGCTTCAAGGGTCAGCGAAAGTGCAAGATCTTTCGGATTGTGAAACTGCTTCCAGTCTCGCGCATCCCGAAATTTTACGATTAACTTTTGTAATTCTTTTATTTCCATAAGCAAGAGGATTTTAGCTCTTTGGGGGCATGGCTGCAACTTTTTTGCAGTTTAGGATTTAGCCCATTTAATAACTTCTGTTAAGTCTTCCGACGATTTGGGGAAGAAAACTGGGATTTTATTTTGTTTAGCCCACTCTACTTCTTCTCTCGCTCCACTAGAATTTTCCCATCCGGGAATAGCCAGCACCGCACTACAAACCTTCTGTAAAATTTCCATGCCTATTTTTTTATAAAAACTTTCTGGGGCTTTAGCTTTTACCTCAAAATGTTCCGTGTGATTGTGTGAACAAAAGAAAGGGATTTGTGCGTTTGCCAATGCAATCTGGTATTTTTCAGCATTTCTGATATTTTGCTCAATTCTTTCTTTATCTCCACCGCTAAAATACGGTCCGGCAATAAAAACAATTTTCATATGATAATAATTTATCGCTTTATTAATCAGGCTGCAATGGTTCGATCTTACTCACCATAATCCAAAAAATCCCACCGTAACAATCAGGCAGGATTTCGCCTTTATTTTAGCACATTAATCAGTTAATTGCTAGAAAAGCTGGGAACATAAATTAGAAACAAGCAAGAGGATTTTAACATTCTTTGAATGTTGCGTCCAACAGACTAAGCACGCTCCGTAACCCCGATCTTGATCGGTGGTACTCTCGCATGCTGCGACCATTTCCTCCGATTCAATCGGAGTTCATGGGCTAAACGCTTTATCAGGTAGGCTTCAAGTTTTAATCAGTATTTTGTATCTTGTATTTTGGAGCTAGAAAGCGAGTAGGTGGGGAAATTTTATTTCTTCTCACTTCACAAGAGGTATGCTATCTCTTTCGGGTCGCTGAGCAAACATTTTTCTATTGCGTGCTAGTGAATCATTTATTGCTTCGTTCACCCAAGAAGAAAAGCTTTGCTCTGATAGTAAGAGGTTAGCTCTTAATTTAAGATAGTTTTCTTTGTTTACCATCACTGATATTTTGTAATTTTTATTTTCCATATTTCCATAATACCATAAATATATAAATATGTCAATATGGTATTGTAGCATCAAAGTTGGGGAGACTAGAGTATATCCTATCTACTTCGCTTATTTGCTTTTCGGTGGGATTTTTGGAAAAACTTTTTACTCGCATTTCTAGTATTGAATGCATTAAAGTTTTTCCTTACTGCCTGCGGCGGAATTGATTTCATTAATTGATTATACCATCTTATCCAATCAGTAAATAAGTTCCAACACAGTAAAAAGGAGGTTGATTAGAGGTTTTTGGTTACGTAGTTTTGGAAAATGGTGCTGTACATAAGGGCATCTTCAGCTAATTTTTTCTTGTCTTTCTGAGAAAGAGTCTGCGGCAGGGTATTTATTATTTTCGCCAGGTACAGCGGAGGCTTTGAAATTTCTTCTTTTCTTTTTAAGGCTTCTTGAACAAAACGCTGGGCTGTTTTTTCTGAACCATTGTAAAAGCCTAGTGCTACCCTTTTTAGATCCATCGCGAGAGATGAAATTGCAATTTTGTCTCTCTTTTCAATTTCTTTTTTTGTAAATGGGGACCCCTTGGTTATAATCATCGAGTATCGATTTTATATCTTTGCCTCTGCTGCTGCAAGCTTCAACTGGTATTATGTATCTTCAAGATACAAATTTTTGGTAATATCGTAAACTGGCTCTTATAAAAACCCATAGCATTTGCTTTATTTCTCCGGGTGTGCTATACTGCCTTTCAGTTGAATTAGATTTTGAGCTATACAAACACTTATTTTCTTTTTATTTTCTGCAATTAGCAGCTAAAGAAGTGGGTCTTTGAAATTAGCTCCTAAGATTTCAAAGTGCTTGCCAAGGCTGCATGTACGAACCTATCTTAGTTTTTCTCTTTCAATTAACCGTATGAGTAAATTCCGAAGAAGTGCCAGTTTTGGCGGTCGTAGCCATTTTGGCAAAAGAAAATTTAATAAATTAGGCAATGGTGGCAGCTATAGCTACCCGAAAAGTTTTTCCAATGCGAAAAGATTGTCTGGGGCAACTAGAAGCCAGCTGGGTGATGATATAGGTATTTTTATCAAAAAGGCGGGAGAAAACTCTTTTGTTGAAGACTACGCCACAAAATACAGATTTGCAGATTTTGATCTCGCTCCCGATTTACAAACAAACATCGCCAAAATAGGTTACAGAGAACCTACTCCTATTCAAGATCAGGCTATAAAGCCAATACTTGAAGGTAGGGATCTGATCGGACTGGCCAACACTGGTACCGGTAAAACTGCGGCGTTTTTGATCCCTCTAATAAATAAAATATGTAGAGATAGAAATCAACGGGTACTAATCGTTACCCCAACTAGAGAACTGGCTGGACAAATAAACGAGGAGCTCCATGTTTTATCTCAAGGTATGCATGTATATTCTTCTCTAGTGATCGGCGGGGCGAATATTCACCGGCAAATTGGGGATATTCGGCGCCGACCAAGCGTAGTCATCGGTACACCGGGAAGACTGAAAGATCTTATTGAAAGACGCGTCCTTCATCTAGCCGACTTTCGTAATTTCGTACTAGATGAGGTAGATCATATGGTAGATATTGGTTTTATCCACGATGTTAAATACTTTATTTCGCTTCTTCCCAAGGAGCGTCAATCACTCTTTTTTTCGGCCACTATTCCAGCTAATGTGCACGAGGTGCTACAAGATTTTGTTACCAACCCGGTGACTGTATCGGTGAAACAACAAAATACCCCCGAAAATATTGACCAGGATGTCGTAAAGGTGAACGGGGGGAACAAAGTGGACAAACTGCACGATCTCTTAAATCAAGAGGGTTTCAACAAGGTGCTAATTTTTGGCCGTACCAAACACGGAGTTGAAAAGCTGGATCGTCTGCTAACCACTCGAGGTTTTAAGGTAGGCTCTATCCACGGAAATAGAAGGCAATCTCAAAGACAAAGAATACTAAAAAGCTTCAAGACGGATGAGATCCGCATACTTTTGGCTACTGACGTGGCTAGCAGAGGGCTGGATATTGATAATGTTTCTCACGTGATCAACTATGACTTGCCCCAAACTTATGATGATTACGTCCATCGAATTGGCCGTACAGGCCGGTTGAATAAACGCGGGACTGCTCTAACCTTTGTTGAGTAATACTTGCTCTAATCTCCTTGCTTATTTAAATTTTGGGAGTATACTAAAGGGGTGACTGAAAACGTAAGTGACTTCATTTCTTTTCATAATGCCCACATTTTGGATTTGGAATTGACCGCAAGTTACAAAACAATCTCTACGTTTGCCGCTAAGAGAAAGATAGCCCTTGAGGATTTGTCGATTGAAAAACACCGTCTTCCTTTCATCAACTGGATCACTAGCCTAAATAGTTCCCAAGTCTAAGTTTACTAGACGAATTTTAACTTTTTCCCTCTTTTGCAAATATTGATATTGAAGCTAAAAAGCGAGTATAGTTAACTTAAGATGGGTTTGCTATAGTGAATTGTCTATGGATTGGAAAATATTTGGCTCGACTTTTCTTTTAATTTTTCTGGCCGAACTGGGTGACAAAACTCAACTAGCAGTTCTTGCCCTTTCTGCAAAGGAAAAAACGCCTCTAACAATTTTCGTCTCAGCCATCTTTGGCTTTGCGCTAGCGACAGTTATTGCAATAATCATCGGTACAATCGGCGCAAAATATGTACCAGTGGAAATAGTCCAAAAGATTGCTGCCGTTGCTTTCATCATAATAGGTGTTTTGATCTTCTTCGGAAAAATTTAGCCAAAATTTATTTCAAGACGTTTTTCTTTTCCTTGCCAGCTGGTTTTGGTGCCAAGACCGGCACAAAGCTGACTCATTTTCTGAACAATCTCCTCCGCTTCTCCATCATCCGCCAGTCTTACCTGAAAATCTCTGATGACTGTAGGGTACATTTTTATCCGACCAATTCGATCGTCAACCGTTTCCAGTACAAAGATAAAAGACTGATCGTTTTTCTCAATTTCGTCAACAGCATAGTCATCAATAAAATCGCCCGTGCAATAAATTATTGGCTTACCTTTGTAAATTTCAATCCCACGAAAGACGTGTCCGGAATGGCCAAAAATCACATCAGCACCAGCGTCGATTAAAGCTCGCGCAAAAGGTGGGTGTTCTTTTGGCGAGGCATAACCCCAATTCGGTCCCCAATGAGCAGAGATGATTAAGAGATCGGCTTCCTCTTTTGCTTTTTTGATACTCCCAAAAAGCTTCTTTGCCCGTTGATCTTTCAAATCAATCGGAACAAAATAGACTCCGGCCTGGTCCTTCCTTGCCTCCCAAGTCGGTTCATTATCGGTAAAGGAGGTTAGGCCGATTTTCTTCCCACCAACTTTTGTAACAGCGGTGGATGAAGCTTTCCGTAAATTGACACCAGCACCAGCATAGCCAATTTTCTCGCTTTTTAAGATCTTCAACATCTCAAACATTGCCTCATACTCATAATCCAAAGTGTGATTATTGGCCAAAGACACAGCGTCAATAGAGGCCACCTTTAAACTTTCAATGTTCTTTGCATCTGTCCGAAAATGGAAAACTTTTGGCGTAGCGTCCCAAGGACGGCCGCGGTCAGAGATAACGCATTCTAAATTGATCAGGCGAAAATCGCAGTCGTGGAAAAGGGACAAGGTATCTCCCCAAGGATAATCTGCCGGTTTTTGCCTCAAAACCTCGTTGACGGTTCTTCCCAGCATCACATCACCAACTAAAAGAATTTTCATATCGATAAATTGATAGGGAGATTAGGGTCATTATTCCTTAGAATTTCTTGCGCGCTGAAGCCTCTCCCTAGCAATCTTTAGAGCTGCCTGCCTAGGGGTAATCTTCTCGGCTTTTGATTTCCCTAAAACAGTCCCCACGTTTCTTTCAATTTTTCTTTCTACCAGTTTAAACATCTGCTTTGGATTATAACCTCTGTATTCTGCGTAAGAAGAGATCACTCCCCCGGCATTAGCAACGATATCAGGAACAACCAAAACTCCTTTTTTATAAAGTGTGACTTCTGCATCAGGTCTAACTGCCAAATTAGCCGCCTCAACGATTAGCTTTGCTTTTACTTTATTTACATTTTCGGCGTTAACCGCATCGTGGAAAGCAGCTGGGATTAAAATATCAACGTCAAGGGCAGTGATATCCTCGCTAGAAAGTTTTTCTCCATCAGGATTATCCGATACGCTTCCCTTTTTCTTTTTAATATCAAAGATTTTTCGAACTTCTAGCCCTTTTGGGTTATAAGTCGTGCCTCCACTATCAGAAATCGCTACAATCTTTGCTTTTTCCTTCGCCAGAAGGCTGGTAACAAAACTGCCGACATTACCAGATCCGGCGATTGCTACGCTCATCTCCTCAATATTCTGACCTAAAAACCCTAGTGCTGCTAAAACCGCTTGAACTACACCAAAACCTGTTGAACCAAATTCATGTGGCAGTCCGCACTCCTCACCAGGTTTTATACACATATCGGCCGGTTTACCGGTCGCAGATTTTAAAGAACCGTTGGCCCTTACGAATTCAGCTATCTCCCGCCCGCCAGTACCGACATCTGGTCCGGCTATATAAAGAGATGGGCATAATAACTTTATGGCCCTGGAAAAAGAACGGATTAATTCAAACTTCTGCGCGAGACTTATGTTTTTCACGTCGGCTATAATACCAGATTTCCCTCCACCGAACGGTAGCTCTGCCAGTGCATTTTTGTAAGTCATTACCCTCGCTAAGTGGAATATTTCCTCAAGTGTTACACCTGGCGTCATTCGCAAACCGCCTTTTGCTACCCCCAACCAAGTGTTATCGATTACTAAAAACCCGCGCATTTTGGTTTCTTGATCGTAAATTTCAATTAATTTTTCTGGACCAAGGTGGTCGTGTTTAATCATAGAAGAAGTAATTTATATTATCCTCATCGAGAAAATTTCGCAAGTGGTGAGGCTCCCAGGTAAAAAACCGCCTGCCTGGCGGCAGACAGGCCGGGGTGAGTTGCCGGTTACACCGCTTAAATTCAGTGTTACCAGCAACTTATTCTCCCCGGCAAAAGAAGGTGAAAAATTACCGAATATTTATACACTATAGTAATTAAATTGTCAAGTCCCAAGGTGAAGTTCATTGGCTAGTGTGAAATATTGACAATTACTTAGCTTTGCCGCTAAAATCATAGTGTTAGTATTATTAAAAACCTTCTTTCTTCTTATTCGCTCGACCCGCGTTCGTTTTCCCAAAATTCGAAGCAGTCTGAATAAGTAAGCAAGTGCAGACTCCGTAAGACGGGGTAGAAAGGAAAAACTTATGGCTAAAAAGTTATTTGTTGGCGGTTTGCCTTTTGAAACCTCCGATGAAGAGCTCGAGAAAATCTTCTCTGAGGTTGGCAAGGTAGAGTCTGCTACCGTTATAACTGACCGAATGACCGGAAGATCTCGCGGTTTTGGCTTTGTGGAAATGTCAGCTGACGATGAAGCGGCTAAAGCCATTGAAACACTAAATGGCAAAGAAATTGGCGGCCGAAACATTGTAGTTGCGGAAGCAAGACCACGCGAAGAGCGCGAGCCCGGAGATAAACCAAAAGAGTAATTTAACCTGTCGATTACTTTAAATCAAGGATTCACTGTTTTAAAAAGTTGGTTAGGATCATCCCCGCTAGATGCGTTAGCTTTTTATCCACTCAATAAAAGTCTCCACAGGGGAACCTATTCTCCAAACGTGGAGAATAAGTTATTGCGGCAATTTGGCTAGCCAAAGCAAAAATAAGAGAGCTGCATATTATAAGTTACTGGGTACCCACAGATAATTCGTGAGGTTAACTTTCTCCCTAATCATCTCCACACCCTCGGCTTGTAACCTTTTAATCTGCTCTTGTTTTCCGCAAAAAGCAAAGTTTGCAGCAGGCTCTCCTTTGCTATTTACAACTCGGTGACAGGGAATCTTTTTTTGACATGGGTTTTTATGTAGTAGATTTCCAACTACCCTTGGGCTTTTAATTCCAGAAAGCTTAGCTAATTTTCCATAGGTTGTAACTTTTCCTTTCGGTATCTGTGAAACAATTTGGTAAAGTCTGGTTGTTTTTTCCACAAGGCCATTATAAATTGCACTTTTTCTCCTGTATAGGTTACAATTAACCTCTTATGGGACCAATTCGTCTCTCACCGTCTACTTTAAATCTTTTTGCGGAATGCTCTCGGTGTTTTTGGTTACATATCAACAAGGGCATCCACCGACCAGCAGGACCATTTCCTTCTCTTCCAGGAGGCATGGATCACGTGCTCAAATCTTATTACGACAAGTATCGACTTGTTGGAAAACTCCCACCAGAACTAAATGGGAAGATCGAAGGTAAGCTTTATCCGGATCTAGTTAAAATGAACAAATGGCGCAACTGGCGAACCGGGCTGGAATATTTTGATAAAAAACGCAACGCGAAGCTTGTGGGCGCTTTGGACGATTTACTTCTGATTGGTAACAAATACGCACCACTTGACTATAAAACTCGGGGTGGCGTTGTCAAGGAAAATTCGCACACCTATTACCAATTACAGCTTGATCTTTACTCGCTACTTTTAAAAGAAAACGGCCTTCCACCAGCAGATTTTGGTTACCTAGTTTTTTATTCGCCGAATAAAGTGGAAAGTGGCGGATTAACCCATTTTACCGTAGAGCCGGTCAAAGTTGAAACAAATGCCGAGGCTGGGCGAACTGTTCTTGAAAAGGCGATTGACCTTCTAAAAAGAGGAACTCCACCTCACCATTCTTCTTGCGAATACGGCCTTTGGCAGAATGTAGATTTCTAGGAAAGATTAACAAAGAGCAGCACAAATATTACCAGGCTCGCGAGAATAAAATACCCACTCAATAATAACTTTACATTTTCCTTCAGCTGACGGTAAACCAAAAGTTTGCCGGTTTCACCGCTTTCTTCATAAAATGGCGGAAAATAAAATTTCCAGAAAGTAGGTTCCTCGAAGCCTTCTGCGGTCAAAAGCAGTAGACCAAATATAAACAAAAGCAGGGCCATTAGAGTAAACAGTAACTCGGTCATCTAAGGTTATCTCCCCTTAGAGTAATTGCCCACCAATTCTGCTTGAGCAACTATGTGACCATCCATTGCTTTTTCTACGTCTTCTTTTCCTGCGCTGTAAGGTAACTCTAAAATAATATCCAAAGCGTAAAGTTTAAAAAAGTAGCGGTGGGTTCCGCTCGGTGGACATGGCCCTCCGTACCCCACCTCGCCAAAATCGGTTACTCCTTGTGTGGTCCCGTCTGGAACCTTACCTTCGCCAATTTCACTGGTTTCTGGATTTATATTCCAGATAGTCCAATGGACAAAAACCCTTCCCGGAGCATCCGGGTCGTCACAGATTAAAACCAGACTTTTTGCTTGGGTGGGCACATCAGAAAACTGCAGCGGGGGGCTAAAGTTACTTCCGTCACAAGTATATTTTGAGGGAATCGACGCGTTGTTAGCAAAAACCGGGCTCGTAATCTTCATTAGTTACATTATATCTCGCTAGAGAAACAAACGCGAGATATAATCTTGCGATTATAAATGGTATTTCAAATTTATAAAAATTTGCTTTTAAGCCGCGGCAAATGATAAAAATAAAATATGGCCCAGGTAAATGTTTACTTGCACTCTGGTGATCCGCAGGCCAACCCGATTGAGTTACGTGTGGATGTAATAGGCGAGGACAACACGAAAACTTCTCATTTAGTAACAGTCTCTCAAGAACTTTACCAAAGATTAACTGGCGGTATAAAAAGCGCTGAGGAATTGGTGAAGGCTTCGTTTGAATTTCTCTTAGAGCGGGAACCAAAAGAATCAATTTTGCAAAGTTTTGATCTATCCCAGATACAAAAATATTTCCCCGAATACGAAACTATAATTTCTTCCCAATTTTTCAAGTAGGTTTTTGGCCAGGTGGTTTAATAGGAATTTCGGCAGTTGTCTTTCTTTTGTTCCCAACGAAAAATGAAACTATAAAAAGTAGAAGAGAAACCAGCAGGGAGGAGCCATACATTATCAACAGGGTCTTGAGAAAATTTGTGGAAACAAGTGAGATCAGGCCCTTAATGGAATCGCCTAGCTGCGCGAATTCGGGGCCTTTGAACTGATCCGTTACCAATCCAGTTATAACTGCAAATAGAAACGCTAGTGCTAAAGTAGTGGGTAATCCTAAAATGGCTGGTACAAAAAGGGCTAAGGAGAGCTTGCGCAATTTTGATTTCCAACTTTCCGCCAACCAAAAGATCAGAAGCAGGAGGAGGCCACTGGCGGCCGCTAGGACCAACGGTGCTGCCAGGGTTATCTGGAAAACTTTTCTTACCCGCAGCTGCTCAGCAGTGGGTTTAAGTTTTATTGGCTCGGACAAAGGCTTCCTGATCTCTTGTGGTAAAGGGTAGTTTTTTTCTTTAGCGAAGACCTCTATTTTTTCATTTAAATCTGAAAGGTTGATGCTAGGCGTAGCCTCCGTCTTACCGGTCAGCCAAGCGAAAGTAGCATCAATTACTGGCTCTGTTTTCTTCTGAAGATAGTTGGCTGTAATTTCTTTAGCTAAAAACCCCTCAAAGGCCTTTTGAACCTCTTCAGGCGGTGGAGCCTCTTCCTGCGGTAGTTTAATTAAAGTGGGAGCTGACTTGGAAACTGCTTCATAAATTTTGCTCTTCACCAACTGCTCTTTAATGTAGCCTGGATTTAAAACCGTGTTTATTGAATAAGCGAAAATCGCCAGAGGAAAGATTAGGAAAAAGAGGAAAAATGAAATGAATGTCAGAAACCCGCGCATTAAGAGTATTATCTAACAGCCAATCACTTGTTTGCAACTTTTTATGGCGGCTCGCAAGTCTGCACACTCTCCCCGTTTATACACGTATCAATCCCTTCGCCGCCTTTTAGTGCATCTACCCCGTCTCCACCATCTAAGTAATCATTGCCGGCGTGGCCCTTCAGGGAATCGCTACCAGCTCCACCAGAAAGCACGTCGTTCCCATCGTTTCCTTTTAGGCTATCAGCGCCTGGCCCTCCTATAAGAGTATCATTCCCTTTTCCACCGTGAAGAGAATCATCACCCTCCCCGCCAATCAGGACGTCATCGCCATCCTCACCTTTCAATGCATCATTGCCGCTTCCACCTACCAAGCAATCGTCGCCTCCACGACCTTTAATTGAATCATCGCCTTCTAGCCCAAATATAAGATCGTTCCCTGCTGTACCTTTTAGACTATCTTTTCCAGAAGTCCCGTAGATTGGTTCACCGGCAAAATCAATATGTGAACATTCTGCCGGCACCTCCCCGACAATACCAATTATTATGTCGAAAATTACCTGCTTGCCCTGGAACTCGTTGCCAGCTTCTGGATCAAAGATCACTGTAAAAATGTAAGTGGTATCTTCTCCCGCTCCCAGTATAGAAAGTGGAATCCCATCTGGCTCACTTTCAGCAAAAAAATCAGAAAGATGCTTTGGGCCAGTCGCGCTTGCGCCGCCATAAAGATCGGTGCCGTCTTCGCTAATCACGAAGGTCAAAACTTGCGAAATATTCCCGGTTTCACTTTGATTTACTCCTTTCACCAATATTTCTCTCGCGACAGAACCGCCGTTTGTAACGACCGCCTCGCGATCCTCGGTTTCACCCGGCAACATATTATTAATTACAAATATTGGATCACCTTCCGGCACACCAAAATCAACTGTCAAATCACCGATCGCGCGCACCATCGATGGCCTGTTGTTTTGATAAATATTGATTACGGCAATAATCACCACTACGGCTAAAATGTAGACAAATATTCTTCTAAAAATTTCCTTCTTTTTCATTTTATTAAAATCACTCCGCAGCTGAACTAAGTGCTTCTACGGCATCCAAATCGAATCCTAATGTCGGGTATGGATCACCCGCTGCTACTAAGTCAGTTAGTTTTACATATTTAACCTCAGCTAAACCAGTGCTTTCAATGTTCAAATCCACATTGGCAGTATCGGGAAAATCTCCAAGTGAATACCAAGTCGTTCCGTCTTGACTGACCTCAATCGTTGCTGTAGCAGGAAAAAGATCATCATAAACATGGATTCGGATATCCGGATTCGTATCCCCTGTCGGAACAGCTTTATTGTCAACAAATTTTAGAGTAATGCTTGAATTATCGGAAATTTGAATAAAGTTGGTGGCCGGTGGGCTGTCTGGCGCCTCAGTCACCAAGGGTTCCGCCACGTTAGGATCTGAAGACAAATCTCCCGCGTCACAGCAGTGACCAAAAGTGCCCGTTACATCTACTACTTCATCAACATACGGGTCAGGAAATTCTTCCGAGACCGAAAGTGTATTCCCTGCACTCGTTTCCGTATCAGAGAAAAATGGGGTGGTGGTGATAGTTTTTACGCCGACAACTATCAACGCTAAAATGAAAATAAAAGCACCAAGTTTTAAGACCGAGGATTTCATATTACTGCTTGTTTCCTCCGCGAAAGAATTTTTTTAGTTTCGCTGATAATTGCCAGAATCTCACTGTAAATAATCAAGGTGATTGGAACAACAACCAGGAAAATGTAACCAAGCTGGGTTTTGGCAAAAGAAACTGCATGCCCCACGTACGGAACTGTCAGAACCACCTTACCTAGAATCTGTCCCTCAGAAACCTTCGCCTGATCGGGCGTCCTATTTGCATCACCTTTGGTTTGGTAAGTAAATTGTCCGCTGCTTCCTTCGACTCCCACCACTCTATGAGTAATCGGATTATCCCCGGAAAGATACGTAACGATATCGCCTTTATTGAACATCGCTGAGGGTAATGGCGAAGCAACTTTCTTTATCTGACTTGTTGGTTGAACCAATAGTACCGACCCGATTTCAATACTTGGCTTCATCGAACCAGATTGGACGACAAAAAGTTGATAAGTCCCGGCCTTTCCAAAAACGGATAAGGCGACAGCGGCTCCAAAGACTATAATAGCCGCAATAAACAATGCATAAAATGTAGTACAAGCAATTTTTAATATTTTTTTCATGGCAGTATCTGCACCTTTCTACTTAATGGCCTGGCGGGTGCGGGAGCAGCCGCACCTCACCAACCATTTCTCTCAGAACGAACTCCAACTATTATGGCGCGTTCGTGTCGTCGTACTTAATCAAGTTGTACTCGAACAAGTACTTACTCTGGTCCCAATTAATCATCCTCGTCCCATTGTGGTGACCGGACAGAACCAACCAAATTTTTGCACCGGTTGGGTAGTTGTTATCGCTGGGATGTGGCAAATCGTAACCCAGATTTACATTCCCAGAAATAGTTAGATCCCCGTTGGAATCGGATGTGCCAGAACCAAGTACTGTACTTGGACTCCCGGGCAATGGCCCTTGCGGCCAAGGATCAGGGGCATACACCAACTTGTAGTCGGTGCTTGGCTGTAGCCCATGAGCTTTAAGCGTACTACTGAAGTCAAAGGTTGGACCATCACCAGCCCACTTTAGTACACCCCATTTTCCATCGCCAATGATTGGATTCCAACTCCCATCCTTGTTCTCCAGTAAAAGCGTAGTGCTGGTTGGACCTGGTGCTCCACCGGTTGTTTGTTCAGCGTAAATCTCGATAGAGAAGGTCAGCTTGTCACTTTGGGCCCAGTTGCCAGTATCGGCTCTCATGTGATAGCTTTGAGTAACTGTCATTGGCTGACCAGGATTTAGAGTACCGAGGTAAACGTAAGCGGATTCGATGTCGTCAAGCGTTATACCGTCGTCTGGGTCAATCACAGTTGTCTCGCCTACTGTCATATCGTACTCGATTACCGTATCAATGTCGTTCTTGGGGACACCACCATTGTAAGTAGTGTACCAATCTTGCTCTGGCTCAGTAACTCCGTTCTCTTCGGTATCCACATCCTTGATGTGCTTCCAAATTCTGGCTGGATTGCTACCAACATTTGTTATGGTGAATGTTTTATATTCCACATTCGATGGCTTCATATCCGATATCGCGAAGTTACCAGTCCAGGGATTATTATCGTCAACAGAGATATCAATGGTCCCAGCGGTAATGGTGTTTCCACTACTGGTTTCGGTGTCGGAGAAGTAAGCACGGGTGACAGCAAAGCCGACTACTGCCACTATAGCAATAGTCAACATACTAACTAATATTCTCTTCATTATTTTTCACCTCCCTTCAAGATAAGTTATAAGTATTAAGTAATAAGTATTAAGTTCAATAACTCGTTTCCGCTTCAACCTTCATCCTTCATACTTCAGACTTTATACTTAATTACGTGTTTTTGAGTTTTTTGATTGAAGCTGTGAGTATTTTTGCGATCTCTTCAGACTCCCCAATCAAATGTTTCATCCTATTTTTCGTTCGTACGTCGCTGCTTTCGGCTATTAACCTCAACCAGTAGATCGTTTCTCTAGCTTCCTTCTTGGCAATATTAGTGCTGTTTGTAAACTCCGCTTTTGTGTCAGAACCCAATGCTTCTTCAAGATTTGCACCGATCGATGTCCCAGATCTTAAAACTTGATTGATTAAAACCCTATTAACATCACTTCTTGGTAACTGCTTACAAAATTGTATTATTCTTAGCCCAAATTTAAATGTTCGTTCTCTTATATCTTCCGGTTTCCCACCTTTATCCTTCATACTTCAGACTTAATACTTCGTCCTTACTCTTATAGACTTGCTGCCAACAAAAAGGTTACAAACAAAAAGCTGTGCCAAAGTCAGCACAGCTACTATTCCTCTAGGTTGGGGCAATAAGCAGAACCATAATATTTATCCAATTTTTTCTGGGCAGATAGAAACTCGCGGGGCAGAAGAATACTCTTACACTTTAAGCATTTTGGTTTCAACTGTCAAGATAGAAAGGAGGTTTTTTTGGAAAGATTTCTAAATTTAGAATTTACTCTAAGGTATGTGGGTGGCAGGGAGAGATGACAGAGAGTCTCCTTGTCAATTCTACTCTACCATCTGTTGTTCAGGTAGGATGATTGGTTCTTCAACGGTAGGTTTTTTCACTTCCACTTCTTCTGCAGCAACTACTTCGGTTTCTTCCGTAGTTTTTCTTACACCCCTACTATCAAGGCGCGCCCGCGGGCCAGTTGGAATCAACCGACCAATGATAACATTTTCTTTTAGTCCCCGCAAATAATCTATCTTACCGGAAGTTGCTGCATCAGTCAGAACAGAGGTGGTCTCTTGGAAACTAGCTGCTGATAAAACGCTCTCTGTGTAGAGAGCCGCTCTGGTAATTCCGAGGATAACCACGCTAGCTGTGGCTGGCTCCCCGCCCTCGGCCAAAACTTTTGCATTTTCCTCGGCAAACTTTACCTTGTCAATTAATTCGCCAGGCAGGAGACTGGTGTCACCAGAAGCCTGCACCCTCACTTTTTCACTCATCTTACGCACGATAGTTTCAAAATGTTTATCGTTAATTGGCGCTCCTTGAGATTCGTAGACTCTCTGCAGCTCAGAAATAATATATTGCTGGACTGCTCTTAAACCTTTAGCCTCCAGCAAGCTTCTCAGATCAAAGTGTCCGCTAGTTAGTGCCGCACCAGTCTCAACCATATCACCAGTTTTTACTAAAAGTTCGCTAGCGGCGGGGATTACGTACTCTTTTTCTACTTTAGTTTTTTTATCAAAAGCAACCACCCGCACTTTTGTTTGCTCGCCTTCTTCTACGATCTGGACCCTACCTGGAATTTCCGCCATCACAGCTGGAGTCTTGGGTGTCCTGGCCTCAAAAATTTCGTCTACCCGTGGCAAACCCTGGGTAATATCCAACCCGACAATACCTCCGAGATGGAAAGTTCTCATTGTCAGTTGTGTACCAGGCTCGCCAATTGACTGGGCTGCAATCACCCCCACTGGTGTCCCAATTTTCACTCCCTCTTTTACTGCTAAGTCAAGGCCGTAACAAGCCTGACAAACCCCATATTTTGTTTCACAAGTCAAGGGTGACCGCACTAAAATCTCTTTTACCTTAGCTAGCGCAATTTTTTCAGCCGTTGCCCCAGTTATTCTTTCACCTGCTTTTGCTAAGACTGCTCCTTTTTCATTTTTAATATTCTTAGCTGCAACTCTACCTACAATTATTGCTGACCATGTTGTAGTCCGGTCTTTATCTTCTGAAATTATAATCCCTTCTTCTGTACTACAATCCTCCTCACGTACTAAAACATCATGGGCGACATCTACCAACCTCCTAGTCAGATAGCCAGCGTCTGCAGTCTTTAGGGCTTTATCTACTAAACCTTTCCTAGCCCCACGAGTGGAGGTGAAGTATTCGTAAACTTCCAACCCCTCTCTGAAGTTGCTTTTGCTTGGAAGTTCTACTATCCTACCAAGAGGATCGGCTACTAAACCTCGCATACCGGCAAGTTGTTTAAGTTGATCTCTGCTACCACGGGCTTCTGATTCTTGCATTATTTTCAAAGAGTTATCCTCACTCATACTATCCAGAGTAAGTTGATCTATTTTTGCTGTCAGGGCTGACCATATCTCTTCGGATAAACGCACTTTCTCAACTTCGGTAATAAGACCACGACGAAAGTTTTTTTCAATCTGCTCCACCTTAACTTCTGCTTGATCTATCAATTTTTGCTTCTCAGGGATTATCTGAGCATCAGTAATAGACATTGAAATTCCCGAATTTGTGGCGTAAGAAAAGCCAAGATCTTTTAGAGAATCGATCAGTTGTACTGTTCTTTCTTTCCCGAAACGATTTTGACATTCAATTAAAATACTTTTTATGTCTGAACCTCTCACTACCTTATTGGCAAATCTCATCTCTTCCGGCAAGGCTTGGTTGAAAAAGATCCGGCCTACACTAGTCTCAATAATTTTATTTTTCCATTGGATCTTAATTATTTCTCGCAGACTCACACGTCCAAGGTGATACGCTCCGATCGCTCCATCTTCGTCGAAAAATTTCTCAGCAGGGCCTTCTTCTAACCTAGTAAGGCAATACAGGCCTAAGAAGACGTCCCGGTTTGGCGTCATGATCGGTTCTCCATCAGCTGGCCGAAGAAGATTGTTGGTCGCCATCATTATTGAGATAGACTCATCTTGAGAGGTTTTGGCTAAAGGAACATGTATTGCCATCTGGTCTCCATCGAAATCTGCCCCATAACCGGCACAGACTGAAGGGTGAATACCAATCGCATTTCCTTCGGTCAAAACCGGATAAAAAGCCTGTATACCAAGTCTATGAAGGGTTGGAGCCCTGTTTAAGAGGATTGGATGGCCCTTGGTAATTGATTCCAAAATGTCCCAAACCTCGGTGCCACGCCGCTCAAAAACGTGTTTTGCACTTTTTACATTTGGCGCATAACCCTGATAAATCAACTCTCGTAATACATAAGGTTTAAACAGCTCTAGTGCCATCTCTTTGGGAACCAGACATTCGTTTAATTTCACATTCGGGGCAACCACAATCACACTCCGCCCTGAATAGTCCACTCTTTTCCCTAGAAGGTTCTGGCGGAACCGTCCTTGCTTACCCTTTAGCATATCGGAAAGTGAACGAAGTACCTGCATCCCTGCCCTGGTTGGTGCAGGCCGCTGTGCCGAATCTATTAGAGCATCTACAGCTTCCTGCAGCATTCTTTTCTCATTACGTAAGATTATCTCTGGCGCACCCAAATCTGTAAGTCTTTTCAACCGGTTGTTACGATTGATCACTCTTCGGTAGAGATCGTTAAGATCGCTTGTTGCAAACCTTCCACCAGAAAGTTGAACCATTGGCCGCAGATCCGGGGGGATAACTGGTAGAACACCAAGAATCAGAGAAGTAGTTGCGACACCTGATTGTCTAAACCCTTCCACGACACGCAACCTTTTGGTAGCCTTAATCTGTTTTTGGCCTGTAGAATTCTGAACATCGACTCGCAGTTGCCCTGAAAGTTTATTAAGATCCAGTTCCTTCAAAACCTCCAATATTGCCTCAGCACCCATTCCAACCTTCAAAAAACCTATCGCGTCGTAACTTGCTAGTTTTTGATACTCATCTTCTGCGATAACAGAGAGCTTCTTGATCAACTTTACCTTTTCGCTCGCTGCTTTCTGCAATTCTCGCAGACTGGAAAGTTCAACCCTTTCTTCCTCCGCAAGATTTGTCCGCCTTGCCTTCGCCTTTAGCCGCAGTTCTTCAACTATTAACTCTTTCTGTTCTCTGTTTTTGATGTCAAGTTTTTTTATTTCGTCTTTAAGAGCCAGGTCAATTTCCCCTAAGCGCTTTTTGTAACTGCTTTTCAGTTCTTCAATCTGCTTTTTAAATGACACTTCAATTTGGGCCAGAGATTTTTTCCTCTCTTCTTCATCTACACTAACCACTAAATAATTCGCAAAGTAAACAACCGCTTCCAAATAACGTGGTGTAATATCAAGTAGTTGTGATAGTTTTGAAGGAGTGCCTTTAAAAAACCAGACGTGAGCCACCGGAGCGGCTAATTTAATATGGCCCATACGTTCTCTTCTTACTTTTGATTGAGTAACCTCGACTCCACATTTGTCACAAATTACACCGCGATAGCGAATTCTTTTATACTTACCGCAGTAGCATTCCCAATCTTTGGTCGGTCCAAAGATTTTCTCGTCGAATAAACCGTCTTTCTCTGGTCTGAAAGTTCGGTAGTTAATAGTTTCCGGTTTGGTAACTTCACCGTAAGACCAAGACAGTGTGTCGTCTGGGGATGCCAATACTATTCTCAATGCTTCAAAATCACGGATTTCATTCATATATCTAGTCTGCCTTCGCCTCTACACCTACCTTTTCTTTCAGATGCCGGACTTCAAATCCCTCGGCACTCTCTTCGCCTTTAATCACTGTTTCCTCGCCGCTAGTTTCAGCTAAGTCTTTTGCCTCTTCTTCGATTTTTTCTTCGTCGGTAGCTTCCCTTTCGCCTACCTCTTTTTCCTCCTCCACCTTAGCTCCTAAAAGTTCAACTTTTAGTCCAAGGCCATTCAATTCTTTAACCAAGACCTTAAATGACTCTGGCACCGTGGATTCTGGAATATCAATTCCTTTTACAATCGCTTCGAACGCTTTTGCTCTACCAACCACGTCATCACTTTTAATGGTTAGCATTTCTTGAAGCGTGTGTGCAGCTCCATAAGCTTCGAGTGCCCAGACTTCCATTTCACCCAGCCTCTGACCTCCCATCTGAGCCTTACCTCCAAGAGGCTGTTGGGTGACTAATGAGTAAGGTCCTGTACTTCTCGCATGCACCTTCTCGTCAACCATATGGACTAGTTTCATGATGTACCCGCTCCCTACTGTCACAGGACTTTTAAAGGCTTCGCCACTTTTACCATCATACAAAATCACTTTTCCACTCGCTGGTAAACCTGCTTTCTGCAATTCTTTAAAAAAATCTTCCTCTTTGAAGCCGCCGAAAGACGGTACGGCTGCTTTGTATTTTAGTTTTGTCGCGGCCCAGCCAAGATGGGTTTCTAAGAGCTGGCCAAGATTCATTCGGGAAATGACTGAAAGCGGTGAGATAATAATATCAATTGGTGTCCCATCTGCTAAGTAAGGCATATCTTCTACTGGTACAACTTTGCTAATTACACCTTTATTACCGTGACGACCTGCTAATTTATCACCGACTGCAATCTTACGAGTTTGCGCTACTTTCACCTTTATAAGCCGGATCACCCCAGGCTCAAGCTCGTCTCCGCTTTCTTTGGAGAGAATTTGGACACCAACCACAGTTCCCCGCTCGCCATGGGGTATGCGTAGAGAAGTATCCCGCACTTCTCGTGCTTTTTCACCAAAAATTGCGCGAAGTAACCTTTCCTCTGCGGTCAGTTCTGTCTCACCCTTTGGCGTAATTTTACCCACTAAAATATCGTTTGGTCCCACCTCTGCTCCAATATAGACGATTCCTTCCTCGTCCAAATTGGCCAGGGCTTCTTCGCCAACATTAGGAATGTCCCTAGTTGTCTCCTCTGAACCCAGTTTAGTTTCATTCACTGAAATTTCATATTCCTCAATATGAATTGAAGTTAGCGTATCGTCTCTAACCAATCTTTCAGAAATTACAATCGCGTCTTCATATCCATAACCTTCCCAACTCATGTAAGCAATTAAAAGGTTTTGGCCCAGGGAAAGTTCTCCGCCTTCAGTCGTAGGCCCATCAACTAAAAGCTCTCCTTTTTTAACCTTCTGACCGACTGAAACCAGGGGTCTCTGCGAGTAGCAGGTGTTTTGGTTGGATTTCTCAAACTTAATTAATGGAAATCTATACTCACCTTTATCTTTACCGCGAATTATAACCTCGTTAGCGTCTACAAATTCAACCTTCCCATCTATTGGGTTTTTAATAATTCGGCCAATGTTTTCGGCTACCGGCTCCTCCATACCTGTACCTACTATCGGAGCGGTGGGGCGCACGAGAGGAACTGCTTGGTTTTGCATATTTGACCCCATCAGAGCCCGATTTGCTTCGTCATGAGCTAAAAATGGAATAAGTGAGGAGCTTGCACCTAACATCTGCCATGGCGCCAAGTCTATATAATCAACTAGCGAGGATGGCCCGCTGATAAATGAACCTTTATGTCGCAGGGGCACTCTCTTATCTAACATATAGCCGTTTTTATCAACAGAGACTGTTGCGTGCGTAATGTAATATTCCTCTTCGTCATCAGCCATCAGCCACACTATTTCATTGGTGACTTTTGCTCTTGAATCTTTTTTAACGACCCTTCGGTAGGGGGTTTCCAAAAAACCATACTCATTGATTCGTGACATTAGGGAAAGGTGGGTAATCAAGCCGATATTTGGGCCTTCTGGAGATTTGATTGGGTCTATCCGTCCGTACTGAGAATTATTTATATCGTGGACTGAAAAGCTGGCTCGCTCCCTAGTCAATCCCCCAGGACCCATCACCGACAGTCGCCTCAAATGTTCTAGCTCCGATAATGAGTTTATTTGATCCATGAATTGAGAAAGTTGACTACCAGCAAAAAATTCGTTGAGCCGAGCAACTATCGGCCGGGCGTTTATTAGAGCAACTGGTGTCACCGCTGTCAGATCAGCAGAAAGACTCATCCGCTCTTTCACCACTCGTTCCATCTGTAACAAACCAATACGCAACGTGTTTTGTACCAACTCTCCAACTGCCCTCACTCTCCTATTACCCAAATGGTCGATATCATCGGGCGCGCCTTCACCGTTATTAAGTCTAATTAGAAGTTTTAGCGCTGCTATTATATCTTCTGGTGAAAGTATCCAGTGGTCTGGGTCGTTGGCGATTTGTAAACCAAGCCGCTTATTTAGTTTATAACGCCCCACTTTACCCAAAGAGTAACGCCGGCTGTTGAAAAAAAGATTCTCTAAAAGCGCTTTTGCGTTTTCCACTATAGGTGGGTCACCTGGCCGCATCTTTCTGTAGATCTCCAAAAATGCTTCTTCCGCCGAATCTGCTGGATCTTTACCCAGGGTAACTTCTACAAATGGGTGGTCTAGATTGGTATCTATTTCAAGAAAAAGGTTTTTGATTTTTTCAGTTCCGCCATACCCGATTGTACGTAAAAAAGTAGTCGCCGGAATTCTCCGCTTCCGGTCAATCCTAACTGATATTAAATCGTTTTTGGCGGTTTCAAATTCTAGCCAACTACCTCTAGTAGGCCGAAGCTCCGCCCGGAATAGCCTTCTCCCAGTGGCAGGATCAACCTCTGCTGTGTAGAAAATCCCCGGACTTCTAGTAAGCTGGGTAACAACAACCCGCTCAACACCGTTTATAATAAACGTACCGGAATCGGTCATCAATGGCAGATCACCCAGAAACACTTCTTGTTCCAAATTTTCTCCGCTTTGTTTATTTAAAAGCCGGCTTTTCACCTTCAGGGGAGCAGCAAAGGTACCACCTTTTTCGAGGGCAAGTCTAGGGGTATATTTTGGTTCACCAAAAGAATGCTCAATAAAATAAAGCGCAAAATTTTTTCCGGTGAAGTCTTCGATTGGTGAGATTTCAGCGAGAAGCTCTTTTACGCCATCGTTCAAAAGCCACTCGTAAGAGGCTTTTTGTGGTTCTATTAAATTTATAATCGGAAAGTGTCTCCCTGCTGCTCCAAAAACCTTACGGTTAGCCATCGAAACCCTTGTGTTGGATGATTCCTGTTACTAAATTAAGAACTGGCAGCTTATTTGTACACAAACAAATAGACGTACGCACATTGTACGTCTAAATAAATATTTGATTACACACTAAAAATAACGTGTTGTTTGTCTTTTGTCAAGAGGCTCCTTAGAAACTTATAAATATTTCGCTATATTTTGTTGGTGCTCCTCAAAAGTTTTTGCATAATGAACTTTTCCGCTTTTATCATGAAGATAGAAATAATACGGGGACTGGGTTGGTTCAAGTACGGCTTCTATAGAAGCAAGGCCAGGGCTGCAGATTGGTCCTGGCGGTAAGCCAATGTTTTTTCTCGTATTGTAGGGATTATCGATATTTATATCTTCCTCAGTCAGATTTTTCCGCCACCAAGTTTTTTCTTCTTTAGAATAACCCAAAGCGTATTGGGTAGTAGCATCAGCTGCAACCGCCATCCCTTCCCGCCACCTCTTAATCAAGATACCAGCAATCATCGGTCTTTCTTCATCGGTTTTTGTTTCTCTTTCAATAATTGAAGCGAGGATGAGTACCTCTTTTTCTGAGAAGTTTTTGGCTGAAGTTTCTTTTTTCAAATTTTCTTCAAATTTTTTTTCAAAGTTGTCTTTAAAAATTGTAAGTATTTTTTCGCTGTCTGCGCTTACAGGAATCAAATAGGTATCAGGAAAAAGTTGGCCTTCAACTGCTCTATTGAGGAACTCCTTTTTATCAATCCTGAAATTCTCAGCTAGAATTTCCGCTACCTGCTCTTTTCTTAATCCTTCAACAAAAGTCGCCCATTTATCTAGTCGTCCAGTAGTCAACGAAAGTGCCATTTCTTTCACTGATTGATTTGGAAAGAGTTTGAAGCTGCCCGCCTGAATTTTTTTATCTAGACCACTTAACTTCAAATGAACTCTGAAGATAAACGAGCTCCTGATGAGATTTTCCTCCTGCAAACGTTGTGAAAACGATGAAGTACCCTCACCTTTTTTAATGACAAATATTTTTTCTTTACCTACACTACCAACAGGGTCCAGAGCCCAATTCACCCAGGCGGTAACTGAGACTAACGGAACGGTGGTGACAATAAAAAGTGTAACTGAAAACTTAAACAATGCACCAAATGGTTGTTTAACTACCCAGGTTGATTGCATATTACTCTTCTTGAATTAATTCGATTTTTATCCTACTTTTTAAAAAAGGCATGAAACCGGCGATTCGGAAAAAGGACGGTGATATTTTAATTTCGAAACCAGATATACTATTTAACGATTTCAGATACCTATCTGTAGTTGAGAAGTCTTTTCCCGCAATTCTTTTTTTGGTCTCCTCAATATCAATTTCTGGGACCAAACTCGCTTTTATTTTCCCAAGGATTTCGAGATTATCCCCGTCCTTTTCTAAAATTTCAGCCTCGACAGTAGAAGTTCCTCGGTCTATTTTAAAATCGTCTGGTACACTGTCTGCGATCGATTCGATCAATAAATCCTTTAGATCTTCTTCTGAAAAAGCCTTTGCGGTAAATTCTACCTGCAAGCTCAAACGAAATTCGCTAGCTTCTTCTCCAACGTTTTTACTATAAACCTCGTTTAAAATTTCAGGCTCCAGACCGCCTTCTGGTACTACTAAATCTTGGTTTTCTTTTTCCAGCTCTTCCCTCGCTTTCCTCGCTAATTTCGCGAGTAATTTTTCTTTTGCCTTTTTCTGGTCGCTAGCCGAAATTATTGTCAGATTCCTACTGCTTCCACCAGTGAAATTTGTCTCACTTTTGGCAAAAACCAAGTTGACGTTAGCGCTACCTACTCTAAATACTGTCCCTGCCGCCAAATTACCAGATGTACCAATTACCTTGGCAGTAACATCTACTCCAGTCGAAGGGCAATCAGCTTCACACCCTGCTGGGGCAGCTGAAATTGTAGCTGATTTATCCAGTGAAAATGTCACTTTTGAACCTGACACTGGAGTAATAGTGGTACCTTTGAAAAAGGTCTTGGCGCTAGCGGTATCACGGTTGACAATCTTCACTCTACCTTTAGCTAGTGTTCCCACCGTTTTTGTCCCTGTCGCTTTTGCTTCTAACACATCCTCTTGGGTAGTTTTCAACGTTTTTAAGGGAATTGCGCCTTGGTCGGTATCTGCCTCTTCAATGCTTGCACCTGCCACCAAGCTTAGTTCCGCCTCTTTGAATTGGGCTTTTGTGATCAGTTTCACGTGAGCTCTTGGCACAAACCAAAGTAGACCCAACCCAGCAATAATTATAAAAGCCAAAAACCCAGCTATGAGATAGAGTCTCCTTCGCCCTTTGAGAAACGCCGGGCTTGGTAATTTAGGAAACGGAAATCTGCGTTTCTTTTCTTCAGGCAAGCCAATCGGCTTCGCGGTTGGTTCTTGACCGGCTACATCCTTCCCTTCGACGAAACCTAAATTTTCATCTTTTTCTTTTTTGGCTACTACCTCTAAAGGCTTCTTTTCGAAATCACCTTTGATTACAACTTTCTTACCTAAACTTTTTGCTTGAAGATTTATTACTTCCAGATTAGCTGGAAGTTTCAAAATATCGCTTCCAGGAAAAACAAATATCTCAAGCTCCTTATCAGTCTCGGAAGCTATCGCTTTCAGGGCGTCAGCAAGTTTATCATTTTCATCAAATTCAAGTCTTTTCATTCATACTCCTCCTGCCGGCTCAGAGCAAAAATACCGATGTCTGAGGGTGAAAAATTTTGAATGTTCTGGGCAATTTCTACCCTGGGATCTAACTGGAAGCCCAACTGCGCCTTCCAAGGAAATTCTACGAGAATTTCGTTTATCTTCTCCAAATTTATCTGATCGTGATCAGCAAAAAGCCAAATTAGATCTGGTGGTTTTTCTTTCTCAAATTTTTTTATAGCTGCTTGCCAAGCGATAGGTAGAAGTTTTGGTTCACTAGCTCCAAGACCGACAGGTAAAATCTCGGAGACATGGCCATCATTCATAACAGTAAGCTCGCTTCTATCTGCCCCGACACGAAAAATTAGAACATCTTTCAAATTTTTATCCAATAAAATTTTAGCGGCGGTAAAAGATGTGGGAATAATTTTTTCGATTTTTACATCAATTTCATTCATAAGACGGTGAAGCAATTCCAGCTCAGAAGCATCTTTAAAGGCGGCAAAACATGAGAGCTGGATTTTTTCACCCTTCAATCCTAACGGATTGCTGACGCGGACCCCATCAATATCTGCACCGGCTATAGTCGAAAAAAAGACTTTCTTTTCCTCTGTATCTAAATCCTTGACAATTTGATGCAGCGCGTCTTCTGTTTCTTCTAAGGTAATAGGTTTTTTTGGATTGGGCCGAGCATACCTAGCGATGGTGGTGATAGTTCCTAAAGAGCCGCCTGAGATACCTAAAACCCCAGTTGTAGGGAAATCCGGAGCAATAGCTGCTAGAGAGTCCAAAGCTTCAAGAACTGTATCAAATACCTCCTCCCCCAATGAATATTTTTTTTTACCTACGCCAACAAGCTTAATCTGCGGACCTTCTTTTTGAAAGATTGCACATGCGATTTTTTCTAGGCCAATTTCAACAACTAGAAAATCCTTTCGTTTTGGTTTTCGGCCGAAAAATTTAAAGTTGGGCATTGTAAAAAACGAAATTCCTACTAACTATATTATATCTCGCCAGAGAAACAATCGGCGAAATGTAATAGATCGCTTCGCGCTCTGCGTTGCTGTACTTCTACGAAGACGATTATACCTAATTATTAAGAATTGCTCTGATACGACGCTGTCCTGCCCCCAGTGCCTCTTCTTTAATAATTTTGAATTTTCCTACCTGGGCTGTGTGTTCAACATGCGGCCCACCGCAAAACTCTTTAGAATAATTATCAATGGAATAAACCGATACCCTTTCGCCATACTTTTCCTCAAACAAACCGATGGCGCCAGCCTTTTTACCTTCCTCCACGCTCATTATTTCTTTTTTCACCGGTAAATCTTCTTTGGTTTTTTGGTTAACAACTTCCTCAACTCTTTTTATTTGCTCCTTAGTTAACTTTTCCCCGTAAGAAAAATCGAAGCGAATCCGCTCTGGAGTAATATTACTCCCTGTTTGATAGACTTGGTTTCCCAGCTCGTCACGAAGAGCCTGATGAAGTAGGTGGGTCGCCGTATGACCACGAATCGTAACTTCTGTATGGTCAGCTAGACCACCGGCAAATCTCTTTTCTTCTTTTTGTTTTGATGCTTGCCTATGTAAAGCAGTCATTGCATTAAATGTAGCTTCAGCTTCTTCTTTATTAAAATCTCCTTTGAGTATCGCATCGGCGGTTCCAAAAGTTTCTTCTTGTGGAATACCACGAGTAAATTTCAAGTCAGCTGAAACTGTTCCTATTGCCGCTGATGGGGTTGGACTTGACATCGTAATCTCATGTTGTTGTTTTAAATCTTCCCATCTTACGGGTGATCCAGAGACGTTAGATGCTTTACTTTCAATAGTACCTCGAGGATCAGCTTGAGCCTTGCTAATCTCTTCCTGTTCTAATTTTTTTGTCACTGGGGAGTGTACCCTTGACAAATACTTTTTCTCTTCTTGAGAAATCTTATTATTTATAAGATCTTTTTTCTTTAACAACTCTGGGTACTCATCTTTATAGAAATTAATATAAGAATCTGTTATCCATGATGCAAAACTTCCTTCTATACCAATCTTCCTTGCTGAAGTAATAGATCTAGTTATTAATCTCACCAGAACAGAACCACGATCATTCGCGCTTATGGGCTCAACTCCATCCGCAATTAAGAATGTTGCCGCTCTCAGATGATCTGCTATTATCCTCGCGTCTTTAAGGTTAAATTCTTCTGTTGCTTTATTCTTAATGCGCTTCATTGCTTCCTGAAAAAGCTCAGTATCGTAGACGTTATCTTTCCCTTGCAAAACGGCAGTAGTTCTCTCAATTCCCATACCGGTATCAACATTTTTTTGTTTCAGGGGAACGTAGGTACCATCTGCAGTTTTGTTAAATTCCATGAAAACATCATTCCAAATTTCCGCATATTTACCGCAAGTTTCGCCGGGGTGGCATTTCTCTCCATGCTCAACCCTACCAGTATCATAAAACATTTCGGTATCTGGTCCACACGGACCCGCTTGGCCTACCGGCCCCCACCAATTATCTTTTTTCCCGAGCCTAAAAATTCGATTTTCAGCGATTCCCAAATCTTTCCAAATTTGGATAGTCTCTTCATCTTCTCCTACCCCGGGAATTTCTGGATCACTACCAAAAACCGTCACGTAAATTCTTTTTGGATCTAACTTCAACTCTTGAGTGAGAAATTCAAATGACCACTCTATTGCTTCTTTCTTCCAATAATCTCCAAGCGACCAGTTACCGAGCATCTCAAAAAAAGTATTGTGCCAGGGATCTCCGACATCATCAATGTCGTCCGTCCGCATACTTTTCTGTACGTTAGCCAACCTTCTCCCAGCTGGATGAGGCTCACCTAGCAGATGTGGGACGAGAGGGTGCATACCGGCAGTTGTGAAGAGAACTGTTGGGTCGTGTTCGGGAATCAAAGAAGCGCTTGGTATAATCGCATGTCCTTTTTTCTCAAAAAATTCTAGGTATTTTTTCCTAAGTTCCTTTGCTGTCATAAACCTCCATTATACGTACTAACTAGCCATTTTTCAATTCAAACGCTACTACAAGAACTGCAGGGCAAATGGGGAAATAGTCTACTTGGGTTTCTTCTGGAAAAATCTGCGGGGCTCTCCTGAAGCAGTGGCTTTCGCTTTTTGTTCCGGATCGGATGTTTCTAAGTCTTCAATGTCGTAATCTTCTATACCCAGCTCTCCGGCTAGAGCAGCGTCGATTTTTTTTCGAGCGGTTTTTACAAGTTCTTTTCCACCTTCACTGTTGAGAAACCAAACCAATCCCACACCAAGCAGTAGGCCAAAGAAAAGGCCTTTATAAAAATGGCTTTCGTGTTCATTACTGGGATGATGATTGAGTTTCTCCATGAGACGGTTCCTTTTTTTCTTTTCGGAAGTTTTGCACTACTTCCAGTGCCTCTTTCACTAAACCCAATACTCCAAACAAAGAGCTTGCTGGACGGGCAATTTTTTCATCAAGAATTTCTATGATGGAGTCTACGTGATCTAAAATGTTGTTGAAACGACGGAGAGTAATCCTAGCCTCATGCAAAACTAGAATTAGATAGATACCAACAGCTATCAACACTATTGCTACCAAGATAATAATTATCAAGAAAAAAGTTGTAGTGTCCATGGCAGCTCGCCTTTCTTAGGCAGGCACAGAATATCAGGTATTGAGCTGTTTGGCAAGAGAGTTTTTATGTCCTTACAGCCCTCCTAATCGTTGTGAGTAAACTCCCTCTCAACCCTTTCGCCTTCTTTACCTAAGACAAATTCTTTATCCCCAATTTTTACTAAAGTTGCTCCGGCATTCTCAGTAACTATTTTTATTCTTTCTCTTCCTTCAAAATTTTTACTACTACCAACAAGCATCAATCCTTGAAAAACGGTCTTTCCATCGACAGCAACTTCCAAAAAGACCGATTTTGTGGGGACTTTTAGCTGAAGGTGGAGCACGTTTTTCTTTTCACTGGCACCAGCAATTGGTTTTTTTGGAGGCTCAACAATGATCGTCCTTGTCTTAGTATTGATTTTGCCAAAACGGTTGGCGCTAGTTATTGTCAACTTATTTACGCCCTCTTTTAAGCTGACGGCCACCGAAAAGCTACCTCCGGGAGAGATTTGCACTTTTTCACCGTTAATTTTTAAAATGGCATCGCTCCAGGTTTTACCGACTACATTTACTTCAAGTGAAGAAATTTTTATATTGTCAGCAGGTTCTTGAATTTCAAGACGTGGAGCTGCGGTAAAAGAGCGGTATTGGAAAAAAAGGTATAAAACAACGGCAGCTACTAAACCCGCGATCAAAACAACAGTTACTGAAGCTGGCGTGAAGCGAAATCTAGGCTGTAGTTTATCGAGCCGTTTGACTACTGTCGTTTCTTTCCTCTCATCATACTCACGCCGGAAAAAAGCAAGAATCTTCCTCTGCTCAAGACCTAAATAAGCCACGTAGTTTTTAAGAAGGCCTTTGGTGTAAGTAGGGGATAATGTGTCCCAATTACCCTCTTCAAGTAGCTGCAAAATTTTTTTACGGATTTTGGTTTCTCTCTCTACTTGATCTAGGGTAAGTTTTTTCTTATTTCTGGATTCAATTAAAATCTCACCTACTGTCCTCATAGCAAATTATTCGTATCTATCAGGATTTAGCCCACAAAAGTGGTCGCAGAGCGCTTCAGCGATCTATTTTTATTCGGACTCATTGGGATTACTTTCTCCTAAAATTCTTGCTGGGTCTTTTACCAAAACATCCCTTGGCTTACTACCTTCAGCTGCACCAACAACTCCAGCGGTTTCTAGTTGGTCGATTAACCTTGCTGCTCGCGCGTACCCAATCCGCAACCGTCTTTGCAGTAAGGAAGCGCTCGCCCGATCATATTGGGTAATTACTTTGACGGCTTCCTCAAATAATTCATCCTCCCCATCGGTCCTACCCGCCATTCGGGTTACCGGCATGGCAGTTATCTCCTCGGTGTACTGAGGTTCGACACCTGATTTCTTTAGAAATTCGATAAGTTTATTAATCTCTGGCTCCGAAACAAACGCGCCTTGTATTCTCCGTGGCTTAGAAGCATCTGGAGGAACATAAAGCATATCCCCTCTACCAAGAAGTTTTTCAGCTCCTACTTGATCTATAATCACACGGGAATCCACTTGACTAGTTACGTTGAAAGTCATCCGACAAGGAATGTTTGCTTTGATCAAACCAGTTATTACGTCAACACTCGGCCTTTGAGTAGCCAAAACCATGTGAATTCCAACAGCCCGAGACATTTGGGCAAGCCGTGTAATAGCATCCTCCACCTCAACTGGAGCAAAAAGCATAATATCGGCTAGTTCGTCAATGATGATGACGATATAAGGAAGGGCTTGAAAACCACTAATCTCATTATACATGTCTATATTCCTCGCGCCGACCTCGGCAAAAAGTTTGTAGCGCTTATTCATTTCCGAAATAGCCCAACGCAAGGCTGAGATCACTTTTTCAGCATCGTTTATCACTTCAGTTAGAAGGTGGGGGGTACCCTTCCAATTCGATAGCTCGACAATTTTGGGATCGACCAAAATTAATTTAACTTCACTAGGTGTAGCCCGGAAAAGGAGAGTTGCAATAAAAGAGTTTATCGCCACACTTTTACCAGAACCTGTACTACCAGCCATTAAAATATGGGGCATTCTCCCCAAATCATCGATCACCGGTTGGCCAGAAACATCTAGCCCAAGCGCCAAACCCAATTTCGATTTTGCCTTTTGTATCCCCTGCGAAGCAAGAATCGATTTGAGGGGTACTATTTCAGGAGTAATATTTGGCACCTCAATTCCCACAAGTGATTTCCCAGGAATCGGTGCCTCGATCCTTACTGTTCCGGTCGAAGCAGCTAGCGCAAGGGCTATATCGTTGGCAAGTGAGGTGATCTTGGTTAGTTTCGTTCCCAACGCTATTTCCAATGCATATTGGGTCACCGCTGGTCCCATGTTTACTTCTACCACTTTCGCCTGAATACCAAAAGATTCGAGAGTTTGCTCAATGGTAGCAGCATTTTGTTTTACATCACCACGAGCAGCTTTAGCTCCAATGCTATCAGTCAATATCTCCAGCGGCGGGTATTCCCACGCTTGATCTCCGGGCAAATTAGTTACCGGCTCGCTTGGTATAGCAGTAAGGGTTTCTTCTTTTTGAGCCCCCTTCTCACCTTCCATCCCCCTTGTGGCAAATAATGGTTCCTGTTTTTCTTTTTCCTTTTCTTCTCCACTTCTAGACCAATGGTTCTTCAAATATGCAGATGCCGCCGATAAGAAACGTCCCGAAAACTCAAATGTAGCCTCCAAAGATGTATTAAAAAAGATCACAATTGAGACGAGAATGAGTACAAGCAGGACAAAAATTGCCCCTGGTGTTGAAAGCAGACTAGAGAGCATATCGGCAATGAATCTACCGACGACGCCACCACGAGCCGAGGAGAAAATTGCGCTAAGTGTTAGGGTCGAAAGTAAGAATATGTAAAAACCAGCTGTCGTGTTCGCGTTAATCAAAGTTGGACGTACTCTTAAAAGAAACAAGCCTGTAATAGCGAAGGCTATGATTAGTAATGGGCTTATAAAACCAAAAAGTTTAGATATTTGTTCGTAAATTAATTTAACTGGCTCAGAAACTCCAAGAAGAGAAAGTAGCAAAATCCCCGCTGCTAAGATAAAACTAAGACCAATAAGTGAACCAAAGCTTTTTCTTTTAAGACGAACCTTAAAAAAGTACTTTAGGTAATTTCTTCTCCTGGGCATGGTGAAATCATTATACGCTCAATTACTCTAGGTTTCAAGCTAGGTTTAACTCACTAGTGATTAGTTAAAAATAAATAAAGTACAGGCCAATCCCCATCAGCAAAATTGCTGTTAGTTTAATGCCCAATACACCTTTTCCAAGCTCCTCTTTAAGTATCTTTGGAAACCATATCGAAAGAAAAACCGCAAATATAAGTGTGAATAGACTTTGAAACCCCCTCATAACACTAACCAAACTAACCGGCCCAGTGGCTATCGCCCAAAGACCGCTAAGCGATGCTATGTTAACGAGGACCACAGCCGATACTAATAACATCCAACCTATCGATTTAAGGCTTGAAAGACTTTTAATGAATCTATTTCTACTTTTGGCAAGGACCGCAACAATCACCAGAGTTGGAAGAAATTCACCAAAACCAAGGTACACTGTTAAATCCCAAAAAGAATATTTGGTGTATAAAGATTTCAACGCCACTGCCTGAACCGCATAAATTAGGCTGGAAAAAATCATCCACCAAAAGGCTTCTCTTAACCGCAGTATTTTTTCTACTTTCTGAATAGAAATTAGAAAACCGCCAAGTAGGATCAACAAAAAGGCCGCGTAGTACTTCGGCGTCAATGTTTCCCCCAAAAACAAAAAAGACAGTAGCAAGACAAGTGGTGGGGTGAATTGAAACAGCGGAATCACTCTCGAGACCTCTTCCTTTGAAATAGCCTGAAAGAAAGCAAAAACTGCTGGCAACTGAATCGCACCGGCAAGCATTACTAATACGACAGGGGCCGGTCCTATCCATCTCAGACCATTAAATATGATGATAAGAATTGCAAGAATTAAAGCAAAGACACCGGTGAGTAAGGATAAAACAAAAGAATCAGGGAGATACTTTTCCCTTAAAAGCTTATCAATTATGTTATCGGCGCTCCACGCAGCTCGAGCTAGAAGTGAAAAGAAAACCCAATCCATATCGGGGAAATTATATCAGGTCGGTGAATTTTAGACATCAACAATCACGGGAAGTACCATGGGGCGGCGGGCGATTTTTTTGAAGAGGAAACGCTCGAGATCTTCTGTAATTTTTTCTTTGACCATCAACCAATTTTTTACTTTACCATTTTTTCTCAAAGTCTTTTTGACAACTTCTTGAGATTCCCGAATAAGATCTGCGCTTTCTTTCATATAAACGAAGCCGCGTGAGATAATTCCTGGCTCGCCAACCAATTTATTTGTTTTCTTATGGACAGTAATAATTGCTACCACAATTCCTTCTTCAGCAAGGACTTTACGGTCACGCAAAACAATACTACCGACATCACCAACGCCAATTCCATCAACAAAAACGTTTGTCGTTTCAACCGCTCCAACCACACGGGCACCGCTATGGTCAAACTCAACAATCTCACCCTCGTCAATGATAAAGGTTTCCTGAGGAGGTGCTCCCACAGTTTGGGCAAGCTGGGCGAATTGCCTCATCTGACGGTGCATCGATGAAATCGGTACTAAATATTTAGGACGGGTGAGAGTAAGCATCATAAGAAGTTCGCTCTGAGCTGCGTGACCAGAAACATGAAAATCGCTTGTGATATCCGAGTACTTAACTACGGCGCCGAGTCGTGAAAGATCGTCAATCATCTCATAAACTGCATCTTGATTTCCCGGAATAGGATCAGCCGAAAATATGATGTAGTCCCCTTTTTCAATTGAAATATATTTATGGTCACCAGAAGCAATCCGTGACAAAGCACTACCGGGCTGGCCTTGGCTGCCGGCTACAACCAAGGTGATATTTTTATCAGGTATGGTATGGACCTTCCCCGCTTTAACCAAAATGTCGGAAGGAATTTTTAAATAACCCAACTCGACTGCTACTTGCACATTTTGCTCCATACTCCGACCAATAATTGCCACTTTTCGGTTGTGTCTGAAACTTGAATCAATCGCTTGCTGAATCCTAGAAACATTAGAGGCAAATGTGGTGATAATCACCCTCCCCGACGCCTCTCTCATCGTTTCATCAAACCTGCCTCCAATGGTGCTTTCGGAAAGTGTCATACCTGGTTTTTCGCTTCTCAAACAATCACTCATCAAAGCCAAAACTCCACGTTTTCCGTATTCTGTCAAGCACGTAACATCGGTAGTTCGTCCATCAAGCGGTTTAGGATCAAATTTATAGTCGCCAGTATGAATCGTAGTACCAACGGGACTAGTAATCGCGTAGCCAACTGAATCTGGAATTGAATGGCTAACCCTAAATGGTTCTACCAAAAAAGCGCCTAGTTGGTATTTTTTCCTTGGTTGAATCTCCACAAAGTCGGCCTGGGACAGCTTACCAGCTTCTTTTAGACGAACCTTAATTAGACCAATGGTAAGTTTAGTAGCATAAATAGGCGCGGAAATTTTATCAATGATGTAAGGCAACGCCCCAATATGATCCTCGTGGCCATGAGTAATCAAAAACCCGCGGATTTTTTGGCGCTTATCGGTAAGATACGAAATATCTGGGATAACCATATCTACCCCGTAGAGCATTTCGGAAGGAAAACCCATACCGCAATCGACTAAAATAATATCGTTGCCATACTCATACACAAACATATTTTTAGTAACTTGGCCGTTTCCGCCAAGGGGGATGAATCTAAGTTTACCCCCACCTCGATTTTTTGACTTTCGAAATTTTCGGCTCATGTTAAAAAAGGCTCCCCTGCCCACTTTCCCCAAGAGATTGGGCGGTTTGACCTGCAAGTTGCGGTTTTTGCATCAACCGCTTATTTTTTAAAAAATCATCCTCTAGCTCTGCTGCTAATTTGCTACTGCGTAACGCAGCTGCTGGGTGGTACATAGGTATCACAACTACATTTTGAATTTGAAAAGGCTCACCATGAATCTCAGAGATTTTTTTCTGTGGTAGATAACGGTTCAAACTCCATTTGCCTAGTGTCACAATTATTTTCGGAGAAATAATCGATAGCTGCGCGTCTAACCAACCGTTGCAGGCTACAACTTCATTTGGTGCCGGATCACGATTTTGCGGCGGTCGATGCTTCACTACATTAGTAATAAAAACTTCTTCCCGCTTTAAACCAACCTTAGAAAGCAGTAGATCAAGGTATTTTCCAGCATTTCCCACGAACGGCAACCCCTTTGCATCTTCATGAAACCCAGGTGCTTCACCAATGAAAACTATCTCCGCAGTAGGCGATCCTTCTCCAGGAACAGCGTGGTTTGCGGACTTATAAAGGTCGCAGCGTGTACATTTTTCAACCTGCGCAGCGAGTTCTAGTAGCTTTTCCTTTTTCTCCATCAAGCTATTTAATAAACTTGTGAGTTAAGTTTACTCTGCCTTGTTGATCGATGTCTAATACCTTGACTTTCAGTTTTTGCCCAATTTTCACTTCCTTATTGATATCGTTTACCCTGTACGGAGCGAGTTGGGAAATATGCACCATTCCTTCTTTTCCTGGAAGGATCTCAACAAAGGCGCCAAAATTCAGTATTCTTTTGACTTCGCCGACATACTCCTCTCCTGGTTCGACTTCATGCGTAAGACCTTGAATCAAGCCAACTGCTTTTTTTAAACCCTCTTCGGTGGTGCTAGTTACACTCACTGTCCCATCGTCATCGATGTCAACTGCGGCACCAGTTTCATTAATGATTCTATTAATTGTTTTTCCGCCGCTGCCGATTACCTCACCAATTTTTTTAGGTGGTATCTGAATCACTTGAACTTTTGGCGCGTATTTAGAAATTTCTGCACGAGCTTTCGGCAAAGCTTGCAGCATTTTCTCCAACACGAATTCTCTTGCTCTACTGGATTGCTCAAGAGTCTCGGAAACCACTTTTTCACTTAGGCCATCAACCTTAACATCGAGTTGGATCGCGGTGACTCCTTTCTGACTACCAGCGATTTTGAAATCCATATCACCGTAAAAATCTTCCAAGGCTTGGATATCAGTCAAAATTTTAGATTTATCTCCTTCTGTCACCAAACCCATCGCTACTCCGGAAACTGGAGCAGAAATTGGCACACCGGCATCCATCAAAGCTAGGCTTGAACCGCAAGTTGCGGCCATTGAAGTCGAACCAGATGAGGAAAGTACCTCTGAGACAAGCCGAATAGTATAAGGAAACTTATCCTCACTAGGAGTAACACACCCCAAGGCTTTCTCTGCCAAAGCACCATGGCCAATTTCCCGCCTACTAGGTGGCCCCACCCGGCCAACCTCGCCAGTAGAAAAGGGTGGAAATTCGTAATGGTGCATGAATCGCTTTGTCGCTTCTCCCTCCATGCCTTCAATCAACTGCTCAAGTGACGTTGATCCCAAAGTAGCTACAGTCAAAACCTGAGTATCTCCTCTTTTAAAAAGGGCTGAACCGTGGGTGCGTGGAAGGACCCCAACCTCAATTTCAAGTTCTCGCACATCAGTGAGTCCTCGACCATCCGGTCTATGTTCTTTGTCTACAATTTGTTCTCGAACAAACTGCTTTACTGTAGCATCAAATATCTTGCTAATTTCGGTTTTAGCTAACTTTCCCTCAAATTCTTTATGCAAAACCTCCTTCATTTCCTCGGCCAGATTTTCTTGAGCGTTTTTTCCTGGATCAAAGAGATCCTTCTCGAAATTCTTTTTTGTATAATCAGTGATCTGCGCTTTCAATTCTTTCGGGACTTTCTCACCCTCGTATTCTTGTTTTTCCACCCTTACTTCTTTTTGTAAAGAATCGAATAATTCAAAAACCGCCTTTGCTTGATCCCGAGCATAGTCAATCGCTCTTAAAACCACATCTTCTGGGATTTCCTTGAAGGCTCCTTCGATCATAACTACTTTTTCTCGGTTGAATGAGACGGTAAGTGAGATATCGGAAAATGGCTCATCACTTTTAGTTGGGTTTAGTATGAATTCTCCGTCACGATAACCCACTCTTACCCCAACTACGGGACCATTCCAGGGTATAGGAGAGGTAATAAGAGCAGCGCTGGTAGCAAGAAGCGAAACTATGTCTGGATCATTTTCTTGATCGTAAGATAAAATGGTGATAATAACTTGCACTTCATTAAAATAATCTTTAGGGAAGAGCGGCCGAATAGATCGGTCTATCAAACGTCCGTTTAAAATTGCCTCCTCCGTCGGCCTACCCTCCCGTTTAATAAAGCGGGATGTTGAGATTCGTCCGGAGGCATATAGTCTTTCTTCATAATCCACCGACAGCGGAAAATAGTCTATGTCTTCTCGCGGCGCGGCTGAAACAACGGTAGCAAGCACCATTGTATCACCAAGCCGGCTAAGAATAGCACTGTCAGCTTGCGTAGCAAGCTTTCCATATTGAAACGATAGGGTTCTGCCACCCCAATTTATTTCTTTCTGGATAATTTTATTGTTTTCTTTAGCCATGAAGATTTTTAGACTAAGGGAGGAGATACGGGGAGCTGTGACCTGCAACCAATGACCAACTCGTATGGAGATTGACTTTGCGGATCACCGTTCCCCTATCAACTTGCTCCTTAGCTCGGACGGAACATTACCAGTCTAACAATTTTATTAAAAGTGTGCAAGAAGGTAGATAATTATTTACTCAACCCCAACTTCTGTACTATAGCCTTGTATCTTTCAGGTTCTTTTCTTGTCAAGTACATTAAAATTCTTCTTCTTTTATTGAGCATTTGCAACAAGCCTCTGCGAGAGTGGGCATCTTGTTTGTGCCCCTTTAAGTGTTCAGTCAGCCGTTTAATCCTTTCAGACAGCAGCGCAATCTGCACCTCAGGACTTCCTGTGTCACCTTCATGCTGCGCAAAGCCTTTTAAGATTTTTTCCTTTTCATCTTTCTCAAGTGCCATAACAACTCATCTTCAGTATAACAAAATACGAATCTATCATTCAATTTTGCTAGTTAAGAAGCCTGCCTGTCCAATCGGAAAATTTTTGGCGAAAGCCATTCTTTAGGAGCATGAGGGTCTGCAAGATATCCTTGACGCTCTTGCTTCCTAAGCACACCTTTCTTAATCCTAGCACAAAATGCTGCTGCTTCGAATGTGGTTGGATCGGCTACAGAATTAAAGTCATCGGTAGCAGCACGCATACCGGCCAATAAATAATCGATAGCGGCTACTGGCGGGCTAAGTTGGCTTTTTTCGACTAATTTAGCCACCTGGGCGCAGATACTATCAGCAAATTCGTTGACAAAATTTAATTTACCATAGAGCTGGTTGTCGGTACTTTTGTCTATGTTTATAATTTCCTTTTTTTCTAGAGATTCTCTTTCGTCCTGTTCAAGTTCTGTCAAAGACGCCAGACCCAAAGTAATTATTAAATCTGTCTCGTACCCCCGGAAGGAGATTTTTATCTCATCTTCGCTAATTGCTTTGTTTCTTGGACTTATAATGAAATTAAAATTTTCTCCCTCTAGATCATAGCTTACTTTTTCGATTCCATTCTTATGCCAATTGAAGGAAACTACAAGCTTTCTTAAGTCGACTCTGTCCTTTATTTTAACGGGAGATGGGTCAAAATTTTCTGGCAAGTCTCCTTTTGCTACAACTTGAACATTTTTACCTAAAGCCCTCAAGATATTCTCCAAAAATAAAGCTGCTGCTAAAGTATCCACCTCTAGATTTTTGCCCGTCAGTATTAAGATATTCTTTGCTTGATTTATTAAATTTGCAAAGAAGCTAGAATTTTCTGCCTGTATTTGCATAAGTCATCCTTAGACCTTTCTTAGCAAGATCGCAGGACGCGAGAGTACCCAAATCATTGAACCTCAAGCGAAATCTAGTCCATGAAATGGTCGCAGATTGCTTTAGCGATCTATTTGGTTACAGAGCGTCCTATAGCAACCATTATATCACCTTTTGTAAAGGAGACATTTTTTTCTAGCACCACACCAAATTCTTCGCCTTCAGTTGCTTCATTGATATCACTTTCTCGATGCTTCATAGAAGTTATTTTGCTTCGCCCAATTTCCTTTTCATTCCTTTTTATGATAATGGTGTCTTCTTTATTTACCTTACCAGCTTCTATCTTACAACCAGCCGCTTTACCATCTCTTATTTGAAAGGTCTTAACAACCACAGCCTCGCCATAAACCACCTCTTCTTTTTTCTGTTCCAACGCCGTCAGGCCTTCTCGTAGCTCGTCTAAAAGTTCGTAAATTAGATTATAGACGCGAATTAGAACCTTTTCCTCGGCAGCTAACCTTTCTACACTCTTGCTGATTAAGACATTAAAACCAATTATTAATGACCGTGTTGCCGCAGCTAACAGTACGTCACTCTCGCTTATATCTCCTGTACTCGAATGGTAAATTTTTACTTTTTTATCTTCTGCTTTTAAACTTTCCAGAGAGTTTGTAATTGCCTCTAAGGACCCAACTACATCAGTCTTGATAATCAACCGAATCTCACCTTCATCTGTTATGCCGATTTTCTGCTCGAAGGCTACCTTCTCGGCTTTTTCCACCGTTCTTATCTTGGACTCCGAGGTAATTTTAGTTAGTTCTCCAATCTTCGGTACTGAAGTAAAGCCAAGAACTTCAACTGGGGTCGAAGGATAAGCTTCCTTCAGGCCTTTACCGTCCGCGTCTGTTAGAATCTTTACTTTACCTATTGCACTGTCGGTGTAGAGTGCATCACCCACGTGTAATATCCCTTCCTTTACTAAAATTGTCGCCAACGGTCCTTTAAATTTATCAAGTTTTGCTTCAATTACCACACCACTAAAAGGTTTATCTTGATTAGCTTTCAACTCTTGCATATCGGCTAAAAGGAGGGTCATTTCCAAAAGATCAACAGTACCCTCTCCAGTTTTTGCGGAAACTGGTACTACCACTACATCACCACCGTAATCCTCAACCAAAACATCATTCTCCGAAAGTTGTTTTTTGACCTTTTCAATATTTGTACCTGGAATATCAATTTTATTAGCAGCGACTATAAATGGAATATTTGCAGCTTTGATGTGGGCGATGCTCTCTTTCGTCTGAGGCATAACTCCATCATCTACAGCGATTACCAAAACGGCCAGATCAGATACTTGACCACCACGGGCGCGCATAGCCGAGAAGGCTTCGTGGCCCGGCGTATCAATAAAGGTAATTTTCCTTCCATTGTGTTCTATCTGATAGGCGCCTATATGTTGAGTAATAGCACCGAATTCGCGTTCGGCTACGTGGCTTTTGCGAATGTAATCAAGTAGAGTGGTTTTTCCATGGTCCACGTGACCAAGAATAGCCACCACGGGCGGTCGGGTAGTACCTCTTGCCAAGGTAGGGGTGGGTCTTTGCTTAATCGTTGAGTTTCTATTTTTCGCCATAAATTAAATCTTTTGTTTTTTTGGCACTTTTTAAAAAACATCTTCCAAAGGCCGTTTCTCATTCCTTGCTTTTAGCTTTTTTGGTCTTTTTCTTTGTTTGTTTGCCGACAACTGTTTTTTTGGCCCCGAGTTTCTTTTCCGCTTTTGGTTTTTCAGCAGCTTCTTTACCCTCTTGTTTTTCTTTTAACTTTTGGCTTATCTCGAGTTTTTCTGCTCCCTTAATGTCAATTCTCCAGCCAGTTAATTTTGCTGCTAGTCGGACGTTTTGGCCATCCTTTCCTATCGCCAATGAGAGTTGGTCGTCAGGCACCTCTACATACGCAGTCTTTTCTTTTTCATCAGTGCGTACTTTATCTACTTTTGCTGGGGAAAGGGCAGCCGCCACAAATTTAGCTGGCTCGTCGCTATAAGCAATAACATCTATCTTCTCCTTTCCAAGTTCAACAATTACTGCCTGCACCCTAACTCCTTTTTGTCCTACACAGCTTCCAACCGGATCTACTCCTGGTTGTCGAGAAGCCACTGCTACCTTACTTCGGTTGCCAGCTTCTCGGGCAATACCTTTAATCTCAACTATCCCGGAACCGATTTCTGGCACTTCCAGCTTGAAAAGTCCTTCAACCAATCCTTTGTGTGCCCGGGAAACTACGATTTCTTGCCCACGATGGCCTTCACGAATACCAATGATGTAAAATTTTAGCCGTTGGTTAAGCCGATATTCTTCACCAGCCATTTTCTCAGTTGCTGGCATGATACTCTCTGTCTTACCTAGATCTATGACAATGTTTGCACCTTCGATCCGCTGGATCATGCCGTTGACTATAGTACCAACTCTTTTCTCAAATTCAGAAAATATGGCACTTTTTTCAACTTCACGGATTCTTTGTAAGAGAACTTGCTTTGCTGTTTGGGCAGCAATACGACCAAATCCTGGTGGCGTTACATCTTTTTTATCTTTAAAAATTTTGGCTACTCCTGTATCTGGCTCGATCTCAACTTCAATATCCTCGGTTTCTCCACCGTAATCTTTTTTGTAGGCGGATTTTATTGCATCCTTGATGATCCCCAAGACATCATCGGGTTCTACTCCACGTTCAGCCGCGGCCTGATTGAGAGCAGCTGCAAATTCTGTTCTTAATGCCAAATTAGCCTCCTTAAACCTAAAAAGTGGGATTTTAAGCCCACTTTAAACTACTAATCCAAATTTAATACTCCAATAATAAACTATCATTTATTTTAGGTCAAGGTTTATTGAAAATATCGCGACCAGCAAATGTATATTGACAAGCAAGCGAGAAAGTGGTTTAGTGTAGGTAAAGAAGCAAACGAGAGTACGATCCAACCCTGTTCACTCACCCGAACAGGACTAACATATGGTGGGTGCGGCATCTGGCTATTATGGGTATCCCTCCCACCCTGGGCGTAGTCAGACGTTGGTATACCCACCACCAGCACTCAATAATTTGATCCAGCTTTGTTGATCTGGGTCACCAACTGGCTGCAACAGCCGAAACTCTTGGCCGGTTGGTTAAACTTCGAGGGAGACAGTAACCGCATGCTGCCTCTCTAGCGCTCTTGGGTCTCATCGCCGCACCCCCTGCGAGTAAGATGAAAGGAGGTAAGGTCACGGGCACACGTTGCTTCGACCCTCCCTCTGGACTCGAGAGCGCATGCCAACAGATGGGCACAATTGTGAGGGAATTTGATAATTCTCCGCAGTTGTGCCCCTTCTTCTTTTCAGCCCTCCAATTCTCTCAGTGCCTCTTTCTGCCTAGTAGAGAGGTGTTTGGGCGTAACTACTCTGACCCGCACGTATTGATCGCCGCGGGAAGAATCATGTTTGACTCCC
>DASVHF010000073.1:0-21991 GCA_036382695.1 Candidatus Nanoarchaeia archaeon
AAAACGAAAGTAACTGCCGAAGGTATTAGTTATCAAGGTGAAGACGATGACCCCCAAGATCTTGAAAGAGTAATCAATGTCCCGGCTAGAAATAAAGCGATTGTAGAAGAATTCAAAGCGGAAGAAGATAAACGCGATCCAAAAAGAGAAAGAAAAACAATTGTCTTTGCTGTTACTAAAAAACACGCTGCCCAACTGACTCGCTTTTTCAATCAAGTCTACAACGACCCAACCGAAACTTATGCCCAAGTGATTACCACAGATACTCCGGACCCAACCGCTCTTATCAAAAAGTTTAAGAGGCAAGATCGACCAGTTATCGCTGTTTCCGTAGGGATGCTGGACACTGGTTTTGATGCGCCGGTTGTAGAAAATTTGGTAATGGTTAGGCCCACTAAATCGGCAATTTTATACCAACAGATGCGCGGACGCGGGGCAAGACTTTCAACAAAAATCGGCAAAACCTCCTTCCGCATTTACGATTTTGCTGGGAACAGCGAGCATTTCAATGACGAAAGTTACAATCCGTATGAGCAACCACAAGTTCGTTTTAGACGAGGTCCAGCAGTTGCAGAACCGGCCGAAGAGAAAGAAGAAAGTTTCAAACAAGAACTTCTAAAAAGGCGTGAGATTGTTCAAGTAACAGAAGGTGGTCCTGAAGACATTGATAAAATTGTCGAGCGAGCCGTAATTGAAGTAGGACCTGAAGGAGAAAAAGTAGATGTTCGCGATTATAAGACAGAATGGGAAGAGGATATTAAAAAGTGGGTTCAAAAAGCAGACCCCCTCATCCTAAAGGTAAAAAACAATGAAGCATTGGCCGAGGAGGAAATGCGAGGTTTATCAGAAAAGCTCAATAGTCCAGAGTTTTACTTCAACGAGGCAAATTTGCGTCTTGCCTACGATCAACCAGACGGTACTTTATCGGAATTTATAAAAGTGGCTTTGGGGCAATACGAGTTTCCTACCAAAGAAGAGAGGGTTGGTAAGGCATTTGATGCTTGGATAATTCAAAATAATTTTGAACCCGCCCAGGTTTCCCTTTTGCGGATGATTAAAAACCAATATGTTGCCGGTGCCCAGATAGATGTTGGTATCTTCAATAAACCGCCGTTTTCTCAACAAGGTGGTCTTGATCGAGCGCTGAAAATATTTGGCGCAGAAAAGCTAAAAGAGACTTTAGGCCAACTTTCTAGCCAAGTTTTGAGGTAAATACTATGCAAGAAAGCCTTTTTCAACTAAGAGGAGATTTTAAAGCCAAAGTAAGTAAATTAAACGATTATCTTTGGGCTTCAGGTCTAAAAGATCCGGTTAGCCGTGTCCAGCAGCTTTCCTATCTTTTCTTTCTTAAAATGCTTGAAGAGCAAGATGTAAGCCGAGAGCAAGAGGCGAAACTTACTGGCCAAAAACACACTTCTATTTACAAAGGAGAGAATGAGAAATATCGCTGGTCTTCTTGGATTCACCGATCCGGTCGTGATCTTTACAACTTTTTGCGTGACGAAGTGTTTCCCTTCATGGAAAATTTAAATACTGGTCATGAGTCAGCCCAGCTAATTTTCCAAAGCGCCCGGCTTCTAATTCCCGATGAAATTGTTTTGCGTAATGTTTTGGATATTGTTGATGGTATCCGTTTTACCGATCTTGATGCCGATGTGAAAGGCGATCTTTATGAGGATCTTTTAAATCAAATCCAAGCAGCTGGTGAGCTTGGGCAATTTCGCACACCCCGCCACATTATTCGAGCCATCGTCGCCTTGGTCAATCCTCAAGTTGGCCAAACTATTTATGACCCAGCCGTTGGTACTGGTGGATTTTTACTTGCTTCCTATGATTGGATTCGTCTACAAAATTCTGATCCGAAAAATATCAAAGAGGAAAATGGTATTAGGCGTGGTCCGGGCGATAAACTTTCGCCAACCCAGTGGGAATTTCTCAATAGCGAAACATTTTACGGGCAAGATGTCGATCCGGATATGGTGCGAATTGCTGTCATGAACCTTTTCCTTCACGGTATCGAAAATTCCAACATAAAAAGAAAAGACACAGTTGCCGGTAGCGAAACAGATGACGACCTTCGTCAGTTTGATATTATCTTGACCAATCCGCCATTTGCCGGAAAAATCGATAAGGAACGGATCAAAAAATCCTTGCCGGTAAAAAGTACCGATACTACAGTTCTTTTTCTCGGACATTTAATCGATTCATTAAAAACAAATGGCAAGGCGGGAATGATTGTTAATGAAGGTTTACTTTTTGGCCGCAACCGCGACAATGTAGAGATTCGAAAATATCTTCTCGATAAAACGGAATTAAAAGCGGTGGTTTCTTTACCTCAGGGAGTTTTTAATCCCTACGCAGGTGTAAAAACTAGTTTCTTAATCTTCGAAAATAATGGCAAGAAAACAGATAAGGTTTGGTTTTACGAAGTTGAAAATGACGGCCTTTCCAAAGGTACACAAAGGAAACCAATAGACAAAAACGATCTTCCGCATTTGCTTGAGCGTTGGGAGCAAATAAAGAAAAATCGTGCCGCGCAGTCCGAAGCTTCAGCGAAGGACTGGACCGCAGAAAGAAAAGTTATAGAAGAGAATGATTATATTCTTTCGGCTAGTGCGTATAAACCGGGAATTGGTGGTGGTGGTGAAGAACACCGAGAGCCAAAGGAGATTTTGAAGGAAATAGAGGGGTTGGAGATAGAGTTAGAGAACCAAAAAAATAAGATAAAGGAGTTGTTAAAGTAACCAGAAACAATTTATATGTGGTACTTATATCTTGACGAAAGTGGGGATTTGGGTTTTGATTTTGTCAACAAAAAACCTTCAAAGTTTTTCACAATTTCTATTCTTGCAGTAAATGGTGTAGACAATAATCGCAAGTTAGCTAAGGGTATAAGAGTTACTTTGCGAAGGAAACTAAACCCCAAAAGACATCGCAAAAGAATAATCCAAGAACTCAAAGGCAGAGATACAACTTTAGAAGTTAAGGAGTATTTCTACGAGCAAATAAGTTCTGTAAATTTTGAGATCTATGCAATGACTCTCAACAAGAAAAGAGTCTACGAGAGGCTTACTAAAGAAAAGCCAAGGGTTTACAATTTTATCGCAAGACAGGTCATAGACAAAATTCCCTTTGAGAAAAACAAAAACGAGAGAGTTGAGCTAATTATAGATAGATCGAAGAGTAAACCTGAAATAGAAGAGTTTAATTCTTATATCCGTTCTCAAATTCAAGGTAGATTAGACCCAAAAATCACTCTTGATATGTATCACTGGGATTCTCAACAAAGCCCAGGGTTGCAAGCTGCCGATATGTTTTGCTGGGGGATATTTCAAAAATATGAGAGAAGAAGCACCAATTGGGTTGAAATTTTTAAGGAGAAAATAGAATTCGAAGATGTGTATCTAAAAGGATGAGCCGCCTTATAGATTTGGTTTGTCCTAGCTATTGCCAAACAGATGAATGGGAACACTAGGAACAACCTATATCGGACTTATCACTCATCCGAATAGATATTATCAGTTTTGTCAACCCGAGTCAATGGTTGACCAAGGCGACACTGAGCTTGTCGAATGTGTCAAGTAATGTCAAAAATGAAAGAAGCTGAAAAAGACTTATTAACAATAAAAAGAAACGGTTTATTAAAGAAGAAACGTCTACTCGATGCTGTTGAGAAGTTGAGACAACAAAGCAAGGAAGGACAAAAAGAATTTCAAACAAACTGTTTTTATTTAGCTGGCGCTGTCGGGTTGGCCGAGTGGGATCCATTTATGGAAATACTTAAATCTGTAGAAAATAAAGATGTAGTTTCATTTGAAGTCGATGACGGTTTTCACCACGGAGATCCTTGGGGCTACAATCCAGTTATAGTTGCGGTCGGTAAAAAGTTTGACGACTTTTCTAAAAAAATTAGAGAAGACTACCACGAGTTAAATAAAAAACTTGGGAAAGACGAAGAAATTAAAGGTTCAAAATCCTTGCAGGTTCAAGAGAAAACACCACATAAAAGATGGTGGGAACAAACTTGGTTCCAAATTATTGTGTTGCTCGGAGCGATCGCAGGTATTATTGGCTTAATTTTTATTCTATGAGCTGCTAGCTAAAAATTAGTAGAAGTTTATGGAAGACACTGAACCTAGAAAAAAGTTAGTAAATTGGTTATCTAAAATTAAGTTTCTAAAAGATCAAATTGAAAAACTAGAAAAACTGAAGGACTTTCCTATAGTAGCAATTTCAGTTTTCCTACTTAAGTGTCAAATAATAGAATTCGAACTAAAACAATTCATATTTTCCCTCGATCTACATCTGTATTCTCAAAATCATTCAAAACTTCTTCGAAGGAAGATAAGGTCCCCCAAAGATTTAGATGATTTAACATTAGGTAAACTTAAAAAAGAACTTAATCAGTTTATAAGGCCATTAGGAGTTCCTATTGTGTTCAAAACTGGTAAATCAACAGCTCCAACCATGAAGGATACACTTGAGGAATTAAAATTAAACCTAGGTTTGTTGGTAGACAAAAGAAATGAATTTACGCACAGACTTTTTTCTCAAGGAAAAGAGATTGTAAAGATGAATGAAGAAGCAGTTGAGGGCATAGAAGTTGCAAGTAGGACAATTTATCTTTTAGAGATTCTGGAAAAAGAAATTAAAGATTATGAAAACTAATTGGCCGGTGAAAAAATTAGGAGAAGTTGCAGAATATATAAATGGTTATCCATTTAGCCCAGATGACTGGAAGTCTCAAGGGTTGCCAATAATAAGAATCCAAAACCTAAATGATTCCTCAAAAGAATATAATTATTTCGCAGGGGAAGTAGACGAAAAGTATTTAGTCAAGCCTGGAGATATTCTTATTTCTTGGTCTGCTTCGCTAGGCGTTTATATCTGGCAGAACTCACCAGCGTGGTTAAACCAGCACATATTTAAGGTTTTAGTCAATGAAAAAATCGTTGACAAGGACTTCTTTTTTTACACGGCCCAGACAAAAATTGATGAAATGAAAACTAAGGTTCATGGGGGAACTATGCAGCATATTACGAAGGGAGAGTTTGAGAACATTGAAATTTCAATGCCAGAAGTTACAATTCAAAAGAAAATTGTGGAGAGGTTGGATGCGATAAGGAAAGCACAAGAGCTAAACGATCTCCAAATCTCCAAAACCGAAGAACTTTTTAATGTTTTATTAAATAGTGAAATAAATGTAAATGAAGGGGAAAAGGTTTTAGGTGGGTATATAAAACTTTCAAGTGGTAAATTTAAGCCAAGTAAGGACCATGATCCCGATGGAAAAATACCGGTTTATGGCGGAAACGGAGTTAATGGTTTCACCACCAAACCATTAATAGAGAATCCGACAATAGCAATAGGAAGAGTTGGTGCTTACTGCGGGGTTGCCTATCTCGTTAAAGAACCTTCTTGGGTTACAGATAATGCTATCTTTATAAAGGAGTACAAAAAGGAAGAAATTAACTTAGAGTATTTATACTTTTTCCTTCTGCGCTTTGATCTTCACCAATTTGCAGGTTTTTCTGGCCAGCCTAAAATAACCCAAGAGCCAATATTAAAAATTAAATTCAATTTACCCAGACTAGAAGAACAAAAAAATATTGTTGAGAAACTTTCTGCGGTGCAGGAGCATAAAAAACTTCTCCTCAAACAAAAATCCCTCCTCCGTGAACTATTCGATTCAGCCCTCAACAAATGCATGAAAGAAGGATTATATAAATGAAAAACTTTGATGATCCGAGAAAAAATCAAGAAGAAGTAACCGATAAGGAAAGATACGAAAAAGATCCTGATGAGATTATAGCGGAACTAAAAGATGAGTTTATAAATAGAGATGCAGACGATGCGTTAAGTCGTGCGGAGAATCTGGGTATTGATATAGACGAACTTGTTGATTAATTTCCTTGACACTTCAACCTGACAAGGGTAAAATCCGCACGTTATGATCAAACTTTCTCGAAGCAAATTAGAACTTCTTTTAGAATGTCCTAGATGTTTTTGGCTCTATGCTGGGAAGAACATTCCCCGTCCTTTTTGAAAATTAATTAACTGTCAGGCGCTAAGTAACCTTAGTATAAAAGGCACGATTCTTGGTGTTGGCAGCTTATACTCGTAGGCGGTTTTGTAATACAATCGTCTATATTTTCTTTGTAACTCTTCGAGCTGTTCTTCGAAAGCGAAATCATCGTCGATAAGATCTCGTCCCATATCACTGGAAAAATCTATTCCTCCTACGATTTGTTGAACCGATTCTCTCTGTGTTTCAATATACCGGGAAACTTCATGATTCGAAAGATTCTTCAGCTTTAATCTAATTTCGACACCGTCTCTCAATAATAGTACTCTTCCGTCAGATGTCCGATAATGCAAAGTTAGACCGTTTACAACTTTTATACTTTGGCTTGATAAAGACGAGATGATCAAAAAAGCACTTTCTTTATCAGTTGGTTTATCAACGATTCTGCCTTTTTGATCAATTACAACAGTATCCATCGACAGAACTGGTTTTTCACTATGGGGAGTACCTAATTCCTTTAATTCTGCTAGATCAATTGCCCGTATTTCAGGCTCGGTTTCTAAATCTCGAATTAACTTCTTTAAGCTACCTTCAGAAACTAGTTCTGTTTGTAAAGTAGGTTGTATATCGACGCCTGTCTCTTGGGCTATTTTAGCTACTATTCCCTGTTTTTTTCGAGAAGATGTTGCTAGAACCACGGAATCGAACGGCTCAACCTTTGCTTCCCCCCATTCTTTGGAGATTGAACCTAAGAAAGGGTGGTCTCTTGCATATTCTTTAGTTTTTCTTTCTTCTTGCAATTGAAATTGTCGTTTGAGTGAATCGATGTCAATATCGCCTGACCATATTCTTTCGAGTTCGCCTTCCGCTTCTTGGGGAGATTTAATTATTTCCTCTCTTTCTGGAAGTTCAAACTCTTCCATGTCAGGACCAAATTCTTCCTGCATATACAAAAGATTATAGCAAAAAGATACTATTTAATATTTATGCCGCAGGAATAGGTGGGGGAGAGATGGAAGGTTGAGGTTTTTCTGCTCTTCCTCGGAACGGGTCTGAAACCAAAGCCTTTTTGAGTACCTCGTCCATTGTGTCGACAAAAGTGAATTTCAATTCCTTTCTTGTTTTGGCTGGTATTTCCTCTAGGTCCTTTTTGTTCTTCTTGGGTAGGACTACTTGGACAAGACCAGCGCGATGGGCCGCCAAGATTTTCTCTTTCATTCCACCGATTTCTAGTACTTTACCTCTTAGAGTCACTTCGCCAGTCATGCCAACGTCTTTATCGGCTGGGGTTTTGGTGATCAGACTGACCAAAGCAGCCGCCATAGTGATACCGGCACTTGGACCATCTTTTGGTATGGCGCCAGCTGGTACATGAATATGAATGTCTTTATCCTTAAAATAATTCTCTTTGAGGCCAAGTTCTCTAGTTTTACTCCTTGTGTAAGAAAGAGCTGCTTGGGCACTCTCTTTCATTACATCACCTAAATGACCGGTGAGAATAAGATTTCCCCTGCCAGGCATTGCTGTCGCCTCAACGCTTAAAACCTGACCTCCCACATCAGTCCAAGCTAAACCAGTGGCAGTTCCAATCTCATCCGTTTTCTCGGTTGTCCATGGTTCGAATTTCACTGGGCCCAAGTACTTACTAATAGTGGTAGTGGCGATTTCAGCCTTTTTTAATTTACCCTCAGCTATTCGCCTAGCTACTTTACGGCAAATAGCAGCTAGTTCTCTTTCAAGGTTTCTAACTCCAGCTTCGCGAGTGTATCTGGAAATAACTGTTTTTTTCGCACCTTCGGTAATTTTCAGTTTTTTCTTATTTAACCCATGGGTATTTAGTTGTTTTGGCCACAGGTATCCAGAGGCGATGTGGAACTTTTCTTCCTCGGTATAACCTGGGAACTCAATAACCTCCATTCGATCCCGCAAGGCTGGAGGGATGGTATCTAAAATATTAGCGGTGGTAATAAACATCACATCAGATAAATCAAATGGCACCTCTAAGTAGTGGTCGGAAAACGAATGGTTTTGTTCTGGATCGAGTGCTTCCAGTAGTGCGGAAGAAGGATCGCCGCGGAAATCAGAACCAACTTTATCAATCTCATCAAGCATAAATACTGGATCTCTTGCTCCTGCATCCTTCATTGATTGGATAATTCTGCCTGGCATTGCACCGACATAGGTCCGTCGATGACCGCGGATTTCAGCTTCGTCCCGTATTCCACCAAGAGAAAATTTGACAAATTTTCGTCCCAAAGCTCTGGCAATTGATCTTCCAACGCTGGTCTTGCCGGTACCAGGTGGGCCCACAAAGCAAAGTATCGGACCCTTGATTTTTCCTGTTAATTTGTGGACTGCTAAATATTCCAAAATTCGCTCTTTAATTTTCTTAAGTCCATAATGATCCTCGTTTAAGATCTTTTCTGCAGCTTTAATATCAATTTTAGTCTTGCTTTTAGTAATCCAAGGCAGTTCTACCATCCAATCTAGATAAGTCCGAATGTAAGAAACTTCCGGTGAAAATTGCGGCATTTTTCTTAGCCTGTCAAGCTCTTTTAAGGCTTTTTCTTCGGTTTCCTTTGGCATACCAGCCGCTTTAATCTTTTTCTCAAATTCGGAAAATTCCTCCTTTTCCTCTTTGACACCCAGCTCTTTTTCAATTGTTTTTAATTGCTCTCGCAAAAAAGCTTCCTTCGCGCTTTTACCAATTTCCTCTGCTGTGTGATCTTGAATTCTCCGGGCTGTTCGTAGAATGGAAATTTCTTTAGCTAAGTATTCTGATATTATTTTCAGTCTGGATTTTAAATTTGGTGCTTCTAAAAAGGCCTGTTTCTCGAAAGGTTTTAAATCCAGGTTAAAGATAATCATATCGATTGTTTGGTGAGGATTAGTTAAATCAAAGATGGTTGGAATAAGATCAAGTGGGACTGATTTTCCCAAAGAGATTGATTGTCGAAATTGCTCAACTAACGGCCTAATAATAGATTCTAATTCCTCTTGAGAGTAGGTAGGCTCAGGTATTTCTACAGCCTCGGCTTCAAAAAAAGGGTCTATCTTTGTATGCCTTGTAATTTTTGCCTTAGTAATACCTTCGACTGCAATATTTATTACTCCATCCGGCAATCTTTGTACCGACGTCACTCGTGAAATTGTTCCGACGTCAAATAAATCAGTCGTTGAAGGGTTATCCACAATCTCATTTTTTTGCATAACCATGAGAAGTGTTTTGCTTTTTGTTAAAGCATCTTCCAACGCTTTTACTGATTTATCCCGCTTTAGGGAGATAGGAACTTTTGCGTGTGGGAGAACCACTACATTTCGTACTGGTATCAGTGGTAATTTGTGTTTTGTTTCCTTTTTTTCCATCGACCTTATTTTAGCAGCTTTGTAAAGCGACCGCCAAATGAAGTCTTGTTGTCTCAAGAATACAGTGGGGAGGCCGATGGGATTCGAACCCACAACCTGATGGTCCACAACCATCCGCTCTGCCATTGAGCTACGACCTCCACGTGGCGCGCCCAGAGGGACTTGAACCCCCAACCTTATGGTCCGAAGCCATACGCTCTATCCAATTGAGCTATGGGCGCATGGAGCACGAGAAGGGACTTGAACCCTCAACCTTCTCCTTGGAAGGGAGACGCTCTAGCCAGTTGAGCTACTCGTGCCTGATTAACCCGTTTTGTTTTATTCTGGTTCGAATTATATCTCGCCAGAGAAACAATAGTCGAGATGTAATCGAAGACGATTATACCAGATTAAACTAAGCTTCTCAATTAGTCTGATCCTGAAAAAAAAATCTAACATTGCTGGTTGAATGACCCCATATTAGTTGAGAGATGAATCAGGGTTGAGATGGGGCAGGGGATATATCGGAGAGAAGGACGTTTTCAACTATTAATCCTTTTGGTGTAAATTCGGTTTCCAGCATTTCCTTCATTTTGGCTTCAATCTCGTGACGGTGAGTATTGATTTGGTCCATATTTACCTGTGAGATGACTCCTCTCATTCGACTGCGAGAAACTGGACGGACTATTTTTGATATGAAATTTTCGCCAATATTTTCCCAAAGCGAAACGACATTTTCTTTGTTTATTCGTACCAAAATAGTACCTTGAATCTTGACTGTGACGTTGGCTGATGTCACGGCAACAATCGGATCGTCTCCAAGCGCTTCTTTATTATGATCAGCGTTAAATCCTTCACGAATAGTGTATTCCAAAGTTTGAGCATTAAAGATTTTCGCCTTCTGCCAAAAAGGAATCTTAAAATGTAAACCTGGTCCCCAGGTGTGTTTTAGTACTCCACGACCACGATCATACACAGTGGCTACATGGCCAGGCGGAACGTCGGCAAAAAACCCCCCGACAACTTCATCTACCCAAAATGAAATAACTAACTGATCAAATGACGCCATATATTAGCTTCCCGCAATTTTTATGTTTTTAGCCTTTGCTGTTTGGACAACAATGCTTTTTATGATAAAAGAAAACGCAACAGACGTTATCAAAAAAATTGCTTTCGCGCTTGGAAGCATCAATAGAATTATAAAGCTCCCAAGTGGCCAAATCAATGGGTCCCATTTTTGGGAAAAACTGCTACCAATATCCTTCTTCTTATTGTACTCCCATATTCTCTCGATGAGAAGAAAACCGGCTGCTAAAAATGCCAAAAGAATACTTGTTTTGGCAAGATCGAAGCCTAAAAACTGGGTGTTGATGTTTACCGGGCGCGAGACAAAAGAGTACAGATTTCCAAAGCCGTTGCTGTAAATACCTACCTGTATTATCTGGTAGAGTACGCCTAAAAATATTATTTGGGCAAAAAGCGGTAGCGATGAAAGGAAAGGGTTGATACCAAGTGGGTGGGTAACTTGCGAAATTTTCTCAATTCTTTGTCGGCTAGTAAGACCTTTGTCTTGTTCGATCCTTTCAATTTGTGGTTTTACTTTGGCTAATTGCTGTTCGTGTTTATAACCCAGCAGATTGAAGTAGAGGAATAAAAATCGAATTAATATTGCCAGACCAATTATTGCTAGGCCAAAACTTGGTCCAGGGGTGAGATTATAGGTAAAGACAACTAGGTTGTATATTGGCTTATAAAGAACTTCAAGCCAAAACGTGTGGAAAAATCCAAACATTTAAAATAGCGATAGGGTAGTTCTAAGGAACAGGTATTGGCTTTTCGCCGTAATCCTCATCGGAACCTCCGTTTCCAGTCTCGTCGCCAGAATCGCCAGAATCACCACCATCGTATGGATCATCGTCTCTTTCATCAGGAGTACCATCGTTGTCATCATCTGGATCTTGGCTATCGGGAATACCGTCGTTGTCGTGATCACTCGGACTATTATCCACGCTGTCAGGGATACCATCACTATCATCATCTGTATCTTGTCCATCTTGAATGCCGTCGTTGTCGTGATCAAATGGGTATGGGTCGGTACCATTCTTCGTACCATCGTTATCGTGATCTTGATCCTTCGAATCAGCTATCCCATCGTTATCGTGATCTAAAGAAAACTTGTCAATATCATTAGGTATTCCATCTCCATCTTCATCATCGGTAGAAATAAGAGTGTTTTTTTGTTGGCCGGAAATTAATTTGGATGTTTTGTCTTCGGGTTCATCACCAACAGGTCCGAAAAATAAGACAAAAAGAATTATTAACAAAAGGACCAGCGCAGCCCCTGCTGGTATAATAACAATTTGTCTAGCCTTCATCATTTATTATTATATATGGTTAAATAACCAAACGCGAGAGGTAATTGTAGTATAAGCTTCAATTGAAGAAGTATTTGAAAATTGATATAATCCGCATGCTGCCGGGATGGCGGAATGGTAGACGCACAGGACTTAAAATCCTGGGGGCGATTAGCCCGTGCGAGTTCGAGTCTCGCTCCCGGCACCATCAACCGTAGGAAGCGAAGCCCATTCAAATCTTGAGAACGATAAGCTCATGAGGGTTGGATACTCACCATCCCCACTATATGGTTATTGACACTAGCTTTTAACAAACCTTATCTGTGATAGATTTCACAATTCTTTTTGGTCAAGGGGTTTCTAGATTGGTTATAGTTTTAGCCCAAGCTTTGGTGATTTTGGGAATGGGTATATTAGTATATAACTTCCAATTAATTCATGGAATAACGACGGTCTTAAATATTCTTTTTCTTAGTGTAATAGGGTTAGTGGCGTTTTTAGGATTCGGTCTATTTGTTTCTGGATTATCAAACGACGAGAACACGATTGCTCCCGTTGCTAACTTAATTGTCCTACCTCAATTTTTGGTTGCGGGGACGTTCTTCCCAATAGATGTACTCCCTCAGTGGACTCAATGAAAAAATCTGCTAAAATATAATTGTGGTCTGCCCAGTTTGCGGTTATACTGCAACTCGTGTAAGTAATACTTATTGGTGTCCAAACGACCGGATTTTTCTTGGGCACAATATTGCTGTAGAATCTCAAACCCAACCCTTCGAAGAACCAATATATCAAGAGTTCAAAAAAGGAACCGCCGCCTCAAAATTTTTCAACTACCTGGTTTGGTCTATTATGGCGGGTTTGTATATTGTGGTAATTATACTCGTAGTCTGGAATTATTTAACTGGCGGTTTTGGTGATACTTCTTCGATATTTGAGTAACTCCTTAATTAGACGAAGACTACTTCAAAATCTGGTAGTTTTTTGCTAAAATAATATCCCTAACGCACGCGGATGTGGCGGAACTGGTAGACCCCGCTTCACTAAAGTTTCGCGGGGCAAGCGCGCCGGGATGGTGGAATTGGCATACACACTAGCTTGAGGAGCTAGGCTCGTAAGAGCGTGGGGGTTCGAGTCCCCCTCCCGGCACCAGCGGTTAGTGGAGGCTTGCCCTGAAACTTGTCGAAGGGTTCAAGTCCTCTCATCCGCACCAATAGATATGGAAGAAGATCAACAGTTTTACGTAGGACAGAAAGCCTTTATCGAAAAGGGTCAAGAGTTACTGGTATTGCATGACAACATTGTGGGGTTGGATTTCCCTGGTGGAAAAATTCAAGTTGGAGAAACCAACCTTGAGGAAAGCCTGAAACGGGAAGTACGTGAAGAGACTGGTCTTGAAATAGAAGTCGGCAAACTCTTCATGACCTGGATAAAAGATATGGTTACCGAGAAATACAAGGGGAAGAAATTATTATTAGTCGGGTATAAATGTAGATATATTTCAGGCACGGTACTCATTAGCCATGAACACGAGAGATTTAGATGGGTCGATAAAAATACATACAAAGAGACAGGTGAAGATCAAGAGTATTTTAAATATTTAGAGGCGTATTTTACGGGCTCTTAGCTCAGTTGGCCAGAGCGCCTCGTTTCAGCAAATTCTGGGCACTTAGCTCAGGTTGGTTAGAGCGTCTCGTTTACACCGAGAAGGTCGGGGGTTCGAGTCCCTCAGTGCCCACCAGAATTTGCGCAGGATGCGAGAATAGCTAAGGAATTGAAAATTCCGAGGCTATGTAGCATACTACACCGAAGAGGTCAGAGGTTCGAGTCCTCTAGAGCCCACCAGCCGGGATAGCTCAGTGGTAGAGCGTCCGCCTGAAGAGCGGAGCGTGGGTGGTTCGATTCCGCCTCCCGGCACCACTATTAATATTATTTAATGAATCACGAGCACAATCATAAGAGCCGGATTGACAGCTTCAAAGTTGCCCACCAGGGACTTAAACACGCCCTTGTTAGCCAGAAAAATTTCCAAATTCAAGTTGTGATTGGAATTTTAGTTCTATTAGCGGCATGGATACTTAATTTTGGTCGTACAGAATGGCTTATTCTTATCATTACTGTTACTTTGGTTTTGACCGCGGAGCTTCTTAATACGGTGGTTGAAATAGTTGTAGATCTTGCTGTAAAAGAAAAACTTCTGCCTGATGCAAAACTTGCCAAAGATGTTTCTGCAGCAGCAGTACTTTTAATTTCTATCTTTGCCGTGGTTGTTGGCTTAATCCTTTTTATCCCGCATCTGTGGTAAATGAATAAATCCCAGATACGCAAATATTAACAGCTCCAACAAAGCGAGTCCAAGTAAATAACCAGCGATAACGTCAGTTGGCCAATGTACACCTAGATAAACTCGAGAGGAACCAATTAATAAAATTAAGGGGAAAGAAATTATCAGCAAAATCGCTCGCTCAGCTGTCTTAAGTTTTGGCATCACTAAAGCGTAAAACCCCATCAAGCCAAAAAAAACTGAGTAAAAAATTGCATGGCCGCTAGGAAAACTATAATCAGTAGGCAGCGGATACCCGGAGGCTAAATTAAATTCCGGACGAGGCCTGGCGATTAAATTTTTTGCGGCAAAACTTAATGCGGGACCAAGCCAAACTAGAATGGAAAAATAGGCCTCTTTTTTATAACCCTCAAATAGGAAGCCTAGTGCAAAGACTAGAAAAACTATTAGAGGAAACAAACCATCGCCGAAAGTAGAAACGAAAATCATAGTTGAAGTTAGAATGGGGAATGAAATGGTTTGAACTTTAGTTGCCAAACTAGTATCTAAATCTATAGTTTTACCGTTTGAAACCAGATAAGTTAAAAGTAAAAACGAAAATATTAGAACGATAAATACTGCAACATAAAGAAATAACGGAAACTTTGTTTTAAATAACATGTCGTAAAAATGTAATTTAAGTATAGCAAATTTGAAGTTTGAAGAATTAGGGATAGGAATACCGTCGCTGGGGAAGCTACACACAATCAGGAACTTCTATCGGAACTACAACACTATAGAAACGATTTCAGGGCGTAACCAATAAGACCCATAACTTTACCCCATAATCTTTACATTTCCTTTGATTTTTGCTACACTTTCCGCACAAAAATAATCGTAAACCCTAAGCTAATAATGGCAGGTTGAGTAAAAGGAGCAAGGTCATGGAGCTTACTATCGAGCTTCTACAGAGGTTCGTAGGTGGCCAGTAAGGAAAGGCAAGGAAGGTAGAGCATGATACTCACAATCCTAGGGATTGTCATATGTTCCTCAGGAATAATAATGAGCCTGGCAGCCCTTACCGTTGTACGGTCTAGGCTCCAGAAGCTAAGGGCCGAGCAGGTAGACTACACAAACCTTTCGGATAGGGCAGAGGCCTTCAAGATGGCCGCTGGGGAACTGAGGTTCGCCATAGCGGGCATCATTATCATAGTGGTTGGGGCGATCGTATTCTACATAGGAGCAGTAACATAGGCCAACGAGACAGAGATGCCTTCGCTACTGACCTGTCGAGCAAGGAGAGAGGTATGGGATTCTGCCACAGTCTGACCAAAATCAGACTGTCCTACCTACTAAACAAATTACTTCGCAGTAGTTTTCTTAGAAGGAAAAGCGACCTAACCACTGGTCGTTTTTCTTGTTATATCAGTAAATAACGTGGATGGCTCTAGTTGATGATTTTCGAACAGCTAACTGGATAGAAATTACCCCTTACCCAAAGCTTGTGTTTCAACAAACCAAGCGATTTTTGTCTACTCGTTTTCAACAAGGAAATTATTCAGAATTTTAATATACTTTTTTTGTTCTTCAATAAAGGGTAGATGGGCACTATTCTCAAAAACTACCATTTCGGCGTTCTTGAATAAAGATTTAAAAAACCTTACTGTTTGAGGTGCGGCTTCATCGTAACGCCCACAAGTTAAAAGTACAGGAACAGTAATTTTATCAAGCTTATCTGTAACGTCGTAACCTCTCAAATTACCCGTGCACGTAAATTCTGTAGGTCCCCACATTGTGTTGTAAATTTCCAGATTTGCACCCTTATTAGTCTCTTCGACTAGCTTGGGGAAAGGATATACTCTACAATAAAATCTTTTGTAAAATTCAAGCGCCGCTTTTTTGTAATCTTGTGTGTTTACTAGACCTTTATTCTCGTTCTTTGTAATAGCCTTCTGTAAAGTTGGGGAAAGTTTCTTTTTTAACTTGTTGGCATCATCAACCCATTTATTCACACTTAACAACGGCCCTGATAGCACAAGACTTAGAAGTCCTTTTGGCTTCACTGTTGCATACTCCGCAGCAATCAAACTACCCCAAGAATGTCCTAGTAAGTGAAACGGTTGTAGTCTTATAGATTTCCTGATTGTTTCTATTTCCTCAATAAATCTATCTACCACCCACAGACGAGGGTTTTTTGGCCTATCTGACTTACCGCACCCTAGCTGGTCGTAAAAAATAAGCGGTCTTTTTTTCGACAAGATCTCTAAGGATTCCAAAGAGTTGTGAGGAAACCCGGGGCCGCCGTGCACCAAGAGTAGCGGAGGTTTGTCATTTTCCTTACCCGAAATTTTGTACCAAATACGCCCACCTTTAACTTTTACTAAACCTTCATTGGACATCATGACGAAAGTATATCAAAAAGTTCGAATTCTAAACGCCCTAAAGAATTATTGGACAAAACTTGAGGCTAAAAAATCTGGCTGGGGAAGTTACACGCAATTAGGAACTTTTACCAACAAAAAACTAGTCGATTTTATTCTTAAGAAAAATTATATCACCTGTATAATAGACTTGTGGGTTTGACACATGAGCTGAGATTAAAGATAATAGACAAAGAGTTAAAAAACCTTAATTTGAAAGGAGGTGCCGACGGGAATATGTCAACTGCATACTGCGTAAAGTGTAAAGATAAGAAAGAAGTTTCCAATCCAGAGCAAGTTACCATGAAAAACGGTAGAAAAGCCTTGAAAGGTACTTGTCCAGATTGTGGAACTAAGATGTTTAAGATCGGAGGCTAAGACCTTCGATTTAATATTTAAATAGAAGAGAAGCGACGCAGAAATGTGTTGTTTTTCTTGTTATAATTAGGACATAACGTGTTGTTTATCTCTAAAAGTTCCATGTCCTATTCGGAGAGAAAATAGTGTATAGTTATATCTATGGCAAAAAGAGCTACAGGAGTAGGAAAAGGAAAGAAATCTCATTCAAAAAAGACCAAGAAAAGGCTTGCAATAAAGCTTGAAATGTTAGCCAAAAAGGCTAGCAAACGGCATAAATAGATTTAAGTCATAATGCAAAGGTGGCTGGGGAACCAGGATTCGAACCTGGACTAACGGCTTCAAAGGCCGCTGTGCTACCATTACACAATTCCCCAATGGTCGGGGTGACAGGATTTGAACCTGCGACCTCACGCTCCCAAAGCGCGCGCTCTTCCCCTGAGCTACACCCCGTCTCGCATCAGTTCACAGCGAGTTCACTGCGAGCTGCTCGACGTAAACTGTTATTTACCCAACCCGAATTATTTACTAAGATCAGCTTTTTCTTTCTAGACCAACCTTTAATTTCTCTTTCTCTCTTGGCTGCATCTATTTTATCGTTACATTTCTCAAAATAAACCAACTTAACAGGCAGTTTACTCCTCGTGTATTTACTCGCTCCCTTAAAATGCTCTTTAATACGTTTATTTAAATTCCAAGTTATTCCCGTGTATAAAGAACCGTCCTTGCATTCCAAAATATATACATAATAACTCATTTGTTTACATTGAGCCTGAACGCATCAGGCGAAATGTTTACACTGAGGCTGATTACATCAGCCGAAGTGGTGCCGCGGGGGAGATTTGAACTCCCACAGCCTTGCGGCTACTACGCTCTGAACGTAGCGCGTCTGCCATTCCGCCACCGCGGCATATTTTTCCCATAAATTTTACCAAATAATAAACGTAAATTCAATTTAATGAGGGTTTGGCTATCCGACTAGTCCGCTTCACGTCCTACGACAACTCAGTGGACCAAGGGTTTTCACCCTTGGCTCGGGAGCAGGGATAAGTATGCTGCGCATCCTGCGACCACTTCGTGGACTACGAACCCCAATATGGCTGCCGGGCTAGGATTCGAACCTAGATAGCGGGATCCAGAGTCCCGCGTCCTACCGTTAGACGACCCGGCAATGCTTGCGGTATGGCGTGCCTTGCACGATGTAATCTTGCGATTATGATATTATACAACAAAGGCTTGTATTATGGCTAAGACTCAAGTAGTAAAAACCATCCTTAGTAGCATATTTAAACCTAAAAACGAAACTGCTCTGGAACCAGTTGATGAGCTAAAAAGCCTGCTGGAACAGTATTTTTCGCTCAGAGTTTTTCCGGTGAATTCCGGCCGAAGCGCAATTTATTTAATTTTAAAAGCAGCAAAGATCGGTAAGGGAAGCGAGGTAATCATCCAGGCCTACACCTGCAACGCAGTACCAAACCCAATTCTTTGGACTCACGCAAAACCAATTTACGCTGATATTGTTCCAGAAACGTTGAATGTAGATCCTAATGACGTAGAAAAGAAGATTACAAGTAAAACCAAGGCTATAGTTATCCAACACACGTTTGGCCGTCCTGGACCAATACAGGAGCTTTTAGAGATAGCCAAAAGGCATAACATACTTTTAATTGAAGATTGCGCACACTGCCTCGGAGCTAAGTATAAAGGAAAAAAACTAGGCACGTTTGGTGACGGGGCAATTTTATCGTTTGGACGGGAAAAAGTAATTTCTTCTCTTGCTGGTGGTGCAATAATCGTCCGCAACGAAAAACTGTTAAAACCAACCATCAACCTCGCCTCCCAACTCAGACCAATACCTTTAAAACGAATATCGCAGGAATTTCTAAATTTTTTTACCTGGCGTCTGCTTCTTAGGAAAATTTACTTTAGCGGTACCGGTCTTAAGTTTATAAAACAGCTTAACAAACACGATTTTTTCAATGTTGTGACTGCTCAGAAAGAAAAAATAGGTGAAAAACCTGCCTGGTATCCATCTGCAATGCCGAATGTTCTAGCACAAATCGCACTAGAGGAATGTGAGGAACTTGAAAAATATAACAAAGCTCGCCGAGAAATTGCTGAGTTTTATTTAAACAATATTAAAAATCCAGATTTTAAATTGCTTCCAGATCACGAAGGAATTTATCTTCGCTTTGTTGCTTTACACAAAGAAGCGAACGGAGTATATGCACAGGCACGAAAAAGGAGGTTTTGGTTTGGAAATTGGTACAATACTCCAGTTTATCCGAAAGGGGTAGATGAGAAAAAGCTTGGTTACGAGCGTGGCTCCTGCCCAAAAGCAGAAAAGTGCGCGGAAGAAACAATCAACTTACCTAATTTTTTGGGTATGAACCTTGACCAAGCACAAGAAATAGTCGATTTTGTTAATAACTTTCATTAAGAATTTTCGATTTTAAATTTATAAACTTATGGGAAAATATGAAATTAGAGAAATCAACGACAAGGAAGTATGGGAGCAGTTTTCTTTAGGTTCAAGTCCTAACACGTTCTTGCAGTCATGGAACTGGGGAGAATTCAACGTTGCTTTAGGAAGAAAAATCTGGAGATTGGGGATTTATTCAGGCAATAAACTGGAAGGAATCTGTTTAGCAACTAGTCACAAAACTAGGTTGGGGAATTATATCTATTGCCCTCGCGGCCCTATTTTGAATTGGAAAGATAAATCCCCATTTAAGATTTTAGTTGAAGAACTTAAAAAAATTGCAGGGGAAGAAAACTCTCTATTCATAAAGCTTGACCCTTTACTTGAAGACACGAACGAAAATAGAAATATTTTTAAAACCCTAGGTTTCAAACCAGCGGTTACGTTCGTACAGGTAGAAGATGCGTGGCTCCTGCCGCTTGACAAAACTGAGGATGAGTTGCTTGCCGGTATGCGTAAAACCACAAGATATTTAGTCCGCCACGAACCAATGCAGGGAGTAGAAATCGAAGTTTCTTCTGAGATTAAGGATGCTAAAAGATTCGTTGATCTGCTTTACTCAACAGCGTCTAGAAAAGGATTTACCAATCATCCAAAAGACTACTACGTCAAACAATTCGAAATATTGTCAAAAGACAACCAACAAAAACTTTTCATTGCTAAAAAAAGAGGCCAAATATTTTCAATGGCGATGATTGCATTTTATGGTGAGATGGGCTATTACCTCCACGCTGCTTCGAACCCAAAACAAGCACAATCAGTTGGTTACGCCCTACAATGGGAAGCTATAAAGGAAGCGAGGAGGCGAGGTTGTAAATATTACAATTTTTGGGGGGTAGTGAAGGACAAAAATTTTCACCCAGACCACCCTTGGTATGGATTCAGTCTATTTAAACGGGGGTTTGGAGGCTTTAAACATTCTTATATTAGGGCACAAGATTACCCACTAAACACTAAATATTACGCTTACAGAGCCGCTGAGAGGCTCAGAAGACTATACCGAAGGATAAGACTAGGGTATTGGGAAGATTAATAATTATGTTATAATATGCACGATTTGTGAGTGTAGATGAAGCGTTAGAGTGTCTCCTTGCCAAGGAGAAGGTTGCCCCGCAAACAAAAGCCTGCGCGAGTAGTTCAGTGGTAGAACGCTTCCTTGCCAAGGAAGAGGCCGGGGGTTCAAGTCCCCTCTCGCGCTCCAGATTTTGCGGGTCCACCCGCTCCAAAATATGGGTAAGAGGGCTATCTTTATTTTTTCCATTGTTTTTATATGGATAGCGACGGCATTAATTTTTTTGCTTAGTTGTTTATTTGTCTATTCGAGTCTTAACTCACCAGGAGGTTTTAATCTACTTTTAGCCAGCTCTTCCCGTAATGTTTTCGTACCATCAACAAATCTTGAATATAACCCACTCAAGGCTGGAGGTTTATTAACATCGATAAAAGGTGGGGATTCAAAGGCTGCTTTGGTCGAAAAGTTTCTAAGACGTCATAATTCGCCAATGACCGGTTTAGGTGAGGAGTTCGTAGATTCAGCGGATCGATACGGGTTGGACTGGCGACTACTTCCGGCTATCGCATTTCAGGAATCAAATCTAGGTAAAAATACCCCAAAAGATTCTCACAATCCATTTGGTTGGGCGTCGGTGTATTTTGGTAGTTGGGAGGAAGGTATCAATGTCGTCGCTGCTAAAATAAAGGAAGATTACATCAACCATGGCTTGATTACTCCTGAATCAATCTTCACGAAATACACCTCAATGGGAGATCCCGATTGGATCTTCTCGGTGAGGAGCGCGATGGAAGAAATCGCAAACCTCGAATACTAAAGCCCTAAGGGTTGACTTCTACTTGCAGTTTTGTTAAAATATCCTCACTTTCGCAATCTTCGCGAAAGTTTTTTTGTTCTAAATTGCCCCGATACACTCGGGGCGATCATGTTAAAAACAATTCTTAGGGCAGCTGTCATGGTCATCACTGCTTCAATTGGTATTTTGGCCAGCCCCACAATTGTAACCCAGCCAAATAATTCGGAGGCTTATGTGAAAGAAGCCTCTATCTTTGTTGATCAAAAAGACCAACCCGATTTCATCATTGCCGAAATCAAAGCTGAGAAAGACGATCGGTCGAAGAGATTAGCCGAATTTTTGAGCAGCCGTGGCTCACCAATGGCTTCGGAGGCAAATTCTTTAGTAAAAATCGCTGATAAATACGATTTGGACTGGAAGCTCCTCCCAGCTATAGCCGGAGTGGAATCTATTTGGGGAACCTGTGTTCCGACTGGATCTTACAACCCATATGGTTGGAATAACGGGTCTTTTTATTTTGGAAACTGGACAGCAGCCTCCGAGTATGTATTAAACCAAATCAAATCCCGTTGGAGTTATATGGGTGAAATTACCCCCTGGAAAATCGGACCATATTACGCCGGAAATCCTAACTGGGCCTCGGAAGTAAATCTCTACATGACTCTTATCGATAATTATAAGTAATAAAGGCTACTAACTATAGTCCTTACACTTTTAACAAGATTATCTTTCTAGGTGATTAGTCCACGAAGTGGTCGCATCATTCGAGAATACCTGATAAATTGAGCAAAGCGAAATTTTCAGATATGAAGAATGATATAATCATACCCGTGGACATCCGACTTCTAGCAGCCGTCATATCAACTAAATTCCTAAAAACAATAATTAGAATTTCGGGCGGCGGTGCTACTGCGGCTCCAGGCTTGTTAGCCGAATA
>DASVHF010000074.1:0-16007 GCA_036382695.1 Candidatus Nanoarchaeia archaeon
GTTAAGGCGGGTGGTGTGGATTCCAAGCCAGTCCACATCCTCATCATCGAGAGAAACAATTCTCCTTGCCGCTTCTTGATAGTGACGGCAAGTTTTTCCGCCGCCAGCAACGATCAAAAATTTTGAGCCTTCGTCCACAAACCTCAAAATTAATTGGCAGAATCTCTTTAGAAACTTGTGGTCGATGCCACCATTTGGGACAATCAACGAGCCACCAAGAGAAATGACAGTTGGTTCCTTCATCTAAAAATATATCTTAACCCCTTTTTGCCAAACAAGCAAGCTCCATGGTTTTCACGAAAGTGGTGTTTTCAAGCTTTGGTTTTTTTGATAGAATTAAAAATTAGTTTATGAGCGAAGTTTTTTTATATCCAGAACTGCGAGTCGACCGCTCGATTAAACTTTCAAGTGAAAAAGCGCTTCAATTTCTCACTTGGTACAAGAGCCAACTGGAACCTTTTCTGGATGCTTATTTTGATCATAAAATTAGTGAAGCAAGTAAGGTTCATCCGGAAGCTGTAGTTTTGTCCGAGGGAGTAAGGCGTTTTGTACGAAATGGCGGTAAGCGAGTCCGTCCGGCTTTTGCTTACTGTGCTTACGTGGCTAGTGGAGGACGTTCACTCGAAGCAATTTTGTACGCTTCTGCGGCTCTCGAAGTGCTTCACGCTTGGGCTCTCATTCATGACGACATTATCGATAATGCAAATATAAGGCGCGGAAAACCTTCGGTACATAAAGTTTTTGAAGATTTTCACAGAAAAAGAGGATTTAGAGGCAATGCAGAAAATTTTGGAGTGTACGCAGCAATCTTAGTGGGTGATTTAGCCTTTTCCTACGCAGATGAGTTGCTCAACACCGCTCCCTTTCCTGCAGGAAGAATCCGTCGCGCTAAAGAGTACTACGATTTGATGAAGAAACAAGTCATCTTTGGCGAATATTTAGACGTGGTAGCTCCTTTGAAAAAACAAATAACTGAGCGTGATTTATTGACGATTCTTGAGTATAAAACCGCTAAGTATACAATCGAGCGGCCCACACATATAGGTGCGATCCTTGCTGGAGCAGAAGAAGATATCTTGCAAGTTTTTTCCTCTTACGCAATTCCTCTTGGTCAAGCATTTCAGATCCAGGATGATATTATGGGGACATTTAGCAGCGAAGAAAAAATTGGCAAGCCGGTAGATAGCGATATAAAAGAGGGTAAAAGAACCCTGCTGGTGCTAAAAGCCTACGAGTATAGCAAACGGGCTGAAAGAAAATTTTTAGATAAAGTCCTTGGAAACCAATTAGCTGGCGAGGCAGAAATCGAAAACGTCCGGCAAATTATACGCGAATGTGGTGCACTTGAATATTCTCAGGAACTTGCTTACAAACTGATCAAAAAGGCTAAAGGGGCAATCTTACAGGCTAAACTTGTTGAAGAAGGGCGAGAATACTTGCTGCAAGCAGCCGACTATTTGCTGACTAGGTCCACCTGATACGCCTTGTATGTTCGTCAACCACTTCGATTTTTATTTTTACCGTTTTTGGAGGTAGTTGTTTTTCGATTTTCTCAGGCCATTCAATAGCCGAGGCTGCACCCTCTTCATTTAAGAATTCATCTATGCCGATTGTTTTTAAATCGGTCGACTTTTCTACTCTATACAAATCAATGTGGTACAACATTTTTATTTTTGACTTTTGACTATTGATTTTTGAATTTAATTTGTACGGTCTGACAAAAATAAAGGTTGGTGAGAATACCCTTCCCCTATATCCTAGGCCAGCCGCCAGCCCCTGGATAAAAGCAGTCTTTCCGGCCCCAAGCTCGCCATAAAGCGCCAGGACACTGCCCGGCCTCAAATTCTTTGCAAATTCTTCTGCAAAATTCTGGGTCTCCTCGAGGCAGTTGGAAATAAATTCCTTATTCATAATATTTTCTTCCTCTCCAAAAACGGCCAAACTATTGCCGTGCCGATAAAAGCAACACCAGCGGCAATTAATAAGGTTGAGAGAGAATTTTTTTGATCCGTTCTTTCGTTGACTCCTGCTACTTTACCGTTGTCACCTGTAATCGCTTCGTCACCAGCTTCGTCAAAGGCAAATGTACCACTCAGATAATCAAGGGTCGAGTCAAGACCAGTTGAACCAATGGTCGAAGCACCGTCGTTGTCCGAACTTGTGTCTACCAAAGTTTGTGTAGAACCTTCGCCAGTAATTTTGTTTGGCTTGCCAGGAGTTGGAGTGGTCGTAATCTTCCATTTCCCGGTTGAATCTTTTGCAAACGAGGTGTCTTTTTCAGAAGCACCGAAGTTATATTTTTCTACTTGTTTACCGGTTGGATTGACCAGTTTCAACTCGTCGCCAGAATTATTCAACCAGCCACTTGAGTAATAAAAGACTTTGTAAGAACCGCCGGCGACACTTTCGGCCAGCTCTTTCTTATGGTTAGCTGCATCTACTAACTGCCAACCAGCCAAGGTTACTTTAGAATTGTTTGGATTGAAGATTTCTACCCATTCTTTTCCGCCTTTTTCGGGATTTGGCAGTATTTCGCTTAGGGCCAGACTACCCGTTTGCTTTGTCTGAGTAGATGCCCCAGTGGGAGGCTGGGCAGGATTGGAAGAATTTTTTGTTGGCGAATCTAGTATGGCCCAGCTTTCTGAACCGTCTGGTGTCCTAGCTAGCGACTTCCCTTTGGTTGGAGCATCAAGTTTAGGATTTGGAGCGTCCCCAAAAGCTATTTGATCAACGACCCCAGCCGGGTTTTTTAGAGTTAAAACATCACCGCCATTATTTAAGCTATTAGTGTAGAATTCAAAAACAGCGAAACTTTTAGCTAGAACCGTGAGGAGTGATATCTGATGCTGCTTAGTTCCGGTTAAACTGGAGCCGGTTTTTTCTTCCAGCACCCACCCATCTAAAGAGATCGAGACGGGGCTCGGGTTATAAAATTCAACCCATTCTTTGCCTTCTTGTGGATTTGGGACAAGCTCGTTGATGACAACTCTTTCGGCCGCGTAGACACCTGGAGCTAGGAAAAGAAAGATGAGAAAAATGAAAAGAAAAGCTACCATAGTGAAAGAAGAATACAGGCGGTAATTGACTCGCGTCAAGAGCTATTTGAGGCGATCTTGTTTTTAGGAAAATCACCTGGGTATATGTTTATGATAAGTTAGTTAATTACTACGGGTTTGACTTCCTCCGGAAAGGCTTGTTTTTTAGCTTTGAATTTGCTATGGTAGAGAATACCAAGATAAATAACGAGGGTCTGCCTATGATTAATTTCCACGAAGTCTCAAAGAGATATAATTCGCTGGCTGCGTTAGCTGATATTTCTTTGGAAATTGAGACCGGCGAGTTTGTCTTTTTAATAGGGCCGACTGGTGCCGGTAAATCAACACTCCTGAAACTAATTATCAGAGAAGAGCTTCCTACTTCCGGTCGTGTTTTTGTTGGCGATACGGAGGTGAGTAGTTTATCTCCTACCCAGGTTCCATTTTTGCGACGCCGCGTAGGGACTGTTTTTCAGGATTTTAAACTACTTCCTCAAAGAACAGTTCTCGAAAATGTGGCTTTCCCCCTAGAAATTTTAGGACTGGACGATTCCGAGATTGAAAAAGTGAGTAAAGAAACCCTTTCGCTGGTTAGTCTGGAGGATAAAGCCGAGCATTTTCCTTATCAACTTTCTGGTGGAGAAGCGCAGCGCACAGCAATTGCCCGAGCTATGGTACTGCGGCCGGAAGTAATTTTAGCTGATGAACCAACCGGTAACCTGGACGCGGCTAGTGCTTGGGAGATAATGCAACTGCTTGGCCGTTTGAATAGTCTGGGAACTACGGTGATTATGGCAACTCACAACATGGATATTTCCACAAGTCTGCCACATCGGAATTTGGAGATTCAAAAGGGGAGAATATCACGCGATAGTAAAGAAAAGAAGTCGAAAGCATCCGCAGCGAAGAAAAAAAGCTAGTTATGAGACATGTACAAAGACTTTTCAAAATCGCAGGCCAAAGAATCATGCGTAATCCTTACAACGCGCTGGCAGCTTTTTTAGTTATGTTCCTTACTTTTTTTGTTGCTGGCGCATTCGTTTTAATCAGCGTTGGCTCGAACGTGCTGTTGTCTTATTTTGAATCACGGCCTGCCGTTACGGCTTTTTTGAAGGATGATACAGGTAGCGAAAAGGTGAAGGAAATCCAAGACTCTCTGACTGCAACTGGTGTGGTTTCTAAAACCCGCTATGTATCAAAAGAAGAGGCTTTAAAGATCTACAAAGAAAGAAATAAGAATGAGCCACTACTGACAGAATTTGTGACGGCCGAGATTTTGCCAGCGAGTATAGAAGTATCGACTGCTAAACTAGAGGATTTATCTAAAGTTGCTACTATTTTAAAAAATGAGACTGCTGTTGAGGAAGTAGTTTTTCAAAAAAATATTATCGAGACTCTCAGCAATTGGACGAGAGCGGTACGAAATATCGGAGGGGCGGTAGTCGTTTTTCTCCTAGCCACCTCATTTCTCACCACTCTGATTGTTGTGGGTCTTAACATCTCTCTCCATAAAGATGAGATTGAAATAATGAGGCTGGTTGGGGCAACAGCGGGCTATATTCGGGCCCCATTTATATTCGAAGGAGTTTTTTATGGTGCTATTAGCGGCCTTGCGGCTACTGCTGCTCTTTGGGGGATTTTTACCTGGTTTTCGCCTACTTTACAAAGAATTTTCTCGGGAGTTCCGCTTCTGCCAGCGGACCCTGCGGTCTTTGGTTATCTTTTACTAGTTGAAATCGTAGCTGGAGTAGCTATTGGTGTTGTTGGAGCCTTTGTAGCGACCAGAAAATACCTGACAATCTAGTTGCCATGTTAAAGAAACTTCTGACTTTAATTTTATCTTTGATTCTTCTTACCACCACAACGGGGGTATTTGCCCACCAAGACTTACGTGGTTATTCCAAACCTTCCGAAACTGCTAGTAGCGGTGGTCTAATCGATGATCTAAACGCTAATTTGAGAAAGCAAGAAGAACTGCGTAAAAAAATCGCTGATGCTCAAGCTAGGGAAAAGTCTCTGTCTTCTGAGATAGTTTATCTCGACAATCAAATCAACCTGACACAGCTTGAGATAGAAGAAGCTCAAACAAGATTGGCCCAACTTTCTGTTGATATTGATGAAGTTACTGATAAATTGGGGCAAACAAGACAAGACCTTGATTACTCTCAAACTGTAGCCGATTCGCGGCTACGGGCGATCTATAAACAAGGATTTGTCGGGCCTGTAGATACATTCTTAGGGTCAGGCAGTTTTAATGATTATCTAATTCGCCAAAAGTACACCGAAGTTGTCCGAGCTCAAGATATCGAACTTTTAGATTCCTTAGAAGCTTTTAAGAATGAATACGCCAGCCAAAAAATCACCTTAGAAGATAAGCAGGCTAAAGAAGAGGCTTTGAAGCGGGATCTTGAACAAAAAAGGGCAGACTTGGCCGAACAAGAATCTTCGAAGCAATATATTTTGGGAGTGACCAAAAATAATGAAAAAGAGTACCAGCGCCTCTTAGCCCAAGTCCAAAGCGAAATCGAAGCAATAGCCAAGGCTCTTGGAGGAGGGGGAGTACGTCTTGGTCCAGTAAGGAGAGGTGAGGTGATTGCTTTCCAAGGCAATAGTGGTTGTTCGACAGGGACCCACCTTCATTTTGGTTTGTATATAGGTGGTGGGGCAGCGAATCCAAAGTCATACCTTGATTCGGGAGCACTGTCTTGGCCGGAAAAGGGTTTCACGGTTACTCAATGGTTTGGGGCCAACTATTGGTGGTACATGAACAACTTCGGTATACCCGGTCACAATGGTATTGACATGACAGCTGGCTGGGGCGCGCCAATTTATGCTGCTAGGGATGGGGTGGCTTATCTTGCTACAGACAGCAGTGCTTGTTGGCTCACTGGAACTGTGGGTAAGGGAATAGTGATTCACCATAGCAATGGTTGGAGAACTATATACTGGCATATTCGCTGATTGCACGCCGTATATTATGTTTTTTTAAGTCTAACCTCAGCTTCGACGAATTCGTCTAGCTCACCGTCTAATACTGCCTGTGGGTCGTTACTTTCAACACCTGTACGTAGGTCCTTGACCATTTTGTAGGGATGGAGAACGTAACTGCGGATTTGGTTTCCCCAAGAGGCGGCTTTGTGCTCACCTTTAAGACCTTTCTCGGCTGCTGCTTTCGCTTCTTCCTGCAGACTAAAAAATTTTGCTTTTAGCAGCTTTAGGGCATTTTTTTTATTTTGGGCTTGGGACCTTTCTGTTTGGGCCGTTGCAGTGATTCCGGTGGGTCTGTGGCGAATGCGTACCGCTGTTTCGACTTTCTGGACGTGTTGGCCACCAGGACCCGAAGCGCGAAAAGTTTCAAATTCTAAATCATCGTCTCGAATTTCGACGTCCTTCACTCCTTCAATTACCGGTAATACTTCTACTAAGGCGAAAGAAGTTTGGCGCAGGTGGTCGGCGTTGAAAGGAGACCGTCTAACTAATCGGTGAGTCCCTGCCTCATTTTTTAAATATCCGTATACGTAGGTACCAGCGATTTCGACTGCCGTGCTTTTAATACCGGCTTCTTCCCCCTTTGTTTCGGAGAGGAGGACGGTGTTCCAACCCTTCTTTTCAGAATAGCGGAGGTACATTCTTAATAGGATCCCTACCCAGTCCATCGCTTCTGTACCACCCTGCCCGGCGTGGATGGAAAGAATGGCAGCTCCTTGGTCGAATTTCCCAGATAAAAAAAGGGATAATTCTAATTTTTCAATTCCCTGCTCAATCTCGTTAACTTCTTTTTTTAAATCGGATTCGACCCCTTCTTCGGTTAAAGATGCGAGTTCAAAGGTGGTGCTGATACGGTCCTTTAAATCGGTAATTTCTTCAATCTCCCTTTTTACCAGTGACATTCTTTCCATTGTCTGTGTAGCGGTTGTTATATCACGCCAAAAATCACTCTTGACGCTTTTTGCTTCTAGCCCCCTTAATTCTTTTATTTTCTCCTCGAGGTTTAGTTTAGTTGCCAGTTCTTCCAAAGTTTGGCCGAGTTTTTTTAATTGGTTGGTTAAAGTCTCCACAAAGTTAATTATACCTGAAATAATCTGTTTTCTGAATAAAAGATATAACTGAAAAATAACAAAGCTGCACCCGTTTTTATTTGCCAAATATAATAGAGCTAAGCTTACATAAACAAACCAAGAACTCCCGCGAGGCGAAAGCGGATCGAATGGGCAGGTTGAAGAAAATAATGCCTACTTATCTAGTTTCGTAGAGTACTCCCAAAACTGCTCCCCAAATAACATGGAGTACCAAAGTCAAGAAAACTACGGGACCAGCTGGATCTGGGTACGTGGCTTCTTTGAAAAAGCCAAAGACACCACCCAGGATAAGCATTAAGATCCAAACTAGTACTCCATATATAACACCTCTAATCACCGCGGTTCCCGGGAGGAAGGCACTAAACCAATATCCGTAGATATAAGCTGCGAATGCACTAAGGACAAGCGCCACTAACCAAACACCAAAATCGTTCTCTGCCAGAGCGAAAACAGCAGACCAACCACCATAAGTACCTAGTGCTCCGCCGGCAAGAAGCGTAACAAGACCAGCACCGAGTCCAGCTCTAAGTGTGCGAGGATCCATCTATTTTTCACCTCCTTTCGGAGTGGAGAAATGAGCAGTCCTTAAAAATATATTATCGGTTTTTCTACAATCTAGTCAATATAGAAGATCAACGTGGTTTATATTGCTATGTTAATTAAATGAAATAATCTATCTGATATATGCCGCTTCGCGTCATGTAGGTTCTTCGAACCTAGAGAAATTACTACTATATTTTATTTATCAAGAGAACATAAAAGAGTAGAAGTGCAAATATCAGGCTTGTGTATACATACCACATTGCTCTCCCACGACTTATGTCGCGGAAAGTCCAACGACTGTTCACAATGTAATTAAAGACCGCGATAATTGGAATTGTAAGTGCTTTGGCCAAAAGGTCAAGAATGCCCAGAAACCGGTTAAAGATAAACAAGGAATTCTGTGACAAAAGCAAACCACCAAGAGAAACAAATTGAAAAATAACGAATCGTTTCCAGGTAGGTGCGGCAATTTCTCTTCCTGAAAAGGTCCAGCGATTGTTCCAAGCGAAATTCCAAATTATGGCTGCCTCTACAGCGATTGGGTTGGCTACTAGTGGCGGGAGTAGAATTAGCCTAGTAAGGATGAAAAACAAAGAGTAATCTACGACCGTACCGCTTGCGCCTACTATAGCGAAGCGAACAAACGTACGATGTTGATAAAGATAATAAAAGATTCTTTCAGGCAGTGGGCTGTGTTTTTGGGCGTAATACATACGGATTTTAAGTAGATCGGCAAACATGGCCAAAGAATCTCTTATTGGACGGACCTTGCTACTAGGATTGTTGTACCAGACTACTGGGACTTCGGCGATTTTTAATTCGTTTTTTCTCGCCAAGTAGAGCAGCTCCACATCGAAGCCAAAATCAAAAACACGCTGCTTCCCAAACAGGTTCTTACAAGTAGACATCTTGAACGCCTTGAAACCACACTGTGTGTCCATAATTCCCCTGACGGTTAAGGCTCGGACAAGAATGTTGAAGATGCGTCCCATCAGTTCCCGTAGGGGGTTTTGCCTGGTTTTTACAAGTGAGCGGTCTAAAGCTCTGGAGCCGATTGCGATGTCTGCTCCTTCCTCTAATTTCTCCAGCAATTTGTCGACCTCTTCGATGGGTGTAGAGAAATCGGCGTCAGTAAAAAGGGTTACCTCACCCTTTGCTTCCAAGATGCCTTTGTTCACCGCTAGGCCTTTGCCTGCAAAAGGACTTTTATCCAATCGAACGACTTTTAAATTTGGGATCTTCCTTTTGCAGCGTTCGGCTACTTGGCCAGTTTTATCAGTACTTGCATCGTCTACTACTATAACTTCGAATTTTTCTTTTCGGGTTTTTAAGAAAGCAGCAAGTTCATCTAAAGATTTCCCTAGCTTACTTTCTTCGTTGAATGCGGGAATGATAATAGAAATCATTTTCCGACAAATTATCTTTTAAAGCTTCTTAGCTGTCAATGGCAGAATTTGCCAAACAATATCGTAGTCCCGATGTGATCAAAAAGCACTACGGTGAGATAATGCAGTTAGTGAATAAGTTGTAATCTCTAAAGCCCTAGCCTTTGTGTTGTGGAGCACCAATCAAGCCACATTTTTTGAAGCGCTTGCTTAATGGTACAGTGTTATTCTGTTTTTTGATGTCTTTGATTAATTAGACGTACAACTGCAGGCCATGAGTGAAGAGGAAACTGCTCCAAGACATTAATTGCCATTCGTGCGGCTTTCCTTGTATCCTTATCAATTGAAAAATAAAAGTTAAAGAGCTGGACCATTGAATCGGTTCCTTTTCTAACGTTTACTAGATAAGCCTTTTCCTGTTCGGGTGTAGGTTTAAACATTTCTCTATACCTAGATAAATACCATTCTTCGGTAGCCAGTAAACGTTTAAGTTCCTCACCCCACTCTTCCGAAAATTGAATAACCTTAGACGGGGGATTAGTTGGGGAAAACCCCTCTGGCTCGGTAAAATAAGCAAGAATCTCTTCTTTCGCCCCGTTTTCCATGGATGAACTGCTTTTATCCCGTTTTTCAAGACGTTGGGCGATTGCCGTTGGCATTGCGAGCCTCTCAAAAAAAGGTCTGTTGCGAAAATATAAACGGCCTTTCCCAATAAGCTTAGACTTTATGTGCTCAAATTCATGAGCGCCTGTGTACCAGGACTCCTCATCTGACAAACCTTTTCTTAAAACCGCGACAGGAAACCTGCGATTGATAGTCGGCTCAATAACAAAAGCATTCTCCTCCAGGTTGTCTTCTTTACCGGCTAGTTTGTTTATTCCCCTGAAGTCGTCGTCACTGACGTAGAAATATAAGCTGATAGCACTTTTTGAGGTCCTAGATTCATTTTGAAGTTCAAGGCCAAACATTGATTTGAAGAGCTTACTTGCTTCGTCCGGATGTGTTGGTTCGCCTACTGGCTGACCTTCTTGGGTATGATGTTGATTCCAAACAGTCTCAAGGTCATCATTTGCATTCTCTGCGGCCTTCATAACAGCATTGAAGATGTCTTTGTAAGAGCGAATTTCAGGGTGTGCGGTAAGAGTTTCTTCATATGCTTTTCTCCACTCGCTTCTTGGCAGCCTATCAAAAAATATTTTCTGCTCTAGGTCTGTTCTAAATTGGGCAATATCTTCCGCAAGGATAACACTGCTTTTATTATCACTGTCCTGATCAGGTTGTTTAGGTGTTTCTTGGGTTGGTTTTTCTAGATCGTCTGTAGGTATTTCCAGTTCCTCAGGAGAAACTGGTATTTCCGCATCCATATAAAAAGACTATATCAAAAAAACGAGTAGATTTTAAGAGACTCCTTGTGGAGGTAATAAGTTATAAACGCCCCAAAATTTAGTCCTACAAAGAGTAAAGATTTAGGGGATTTTGAGCGTCAAGTATCTAAGAATTTGACTGATGTGTCTGGCTATTTATTAACCCACAACGCTTGTATTTCAAACCAGATCCGCATGGGCAAGGATCATTGCGGCCGAGTTTTTTCTTTGGTTGCGCGACCGGCGATTCATCTGTAGAGGTTGAGCTAAAAGAGCTTGTGTCTGATTGACTGGAACCAGATGTTGCAGTGGTAGTAGCTGGTTGTGATTGTTGTGGCGCAAGTTGGATTTTATAAATACGGTGAACCACCTCATAGTCAATTGAGCGCATTAAATCCTCAAACAGTTTATAAGCTTCGCCTTTGTATTCTACTAGAGGGTCACGAGCAGCATAGCCACGCAACCCCACACCTTCTCTTAAGTAATCAATGTCCTCTAAGTGATTAATCCAAAGTGAGTCTATTGTGTTCAAAAGAACCAGTTTTTCAATCTGGCGAGATACGTCTGGTCCATACTGTTTTTCACGTGCCTCGTATATTTGGTTGGTCAGGCCAGTAAGAAATTCTATTATCTTTGCAGGTTCGGAGAACTTTTCAATTTCGCCGCGAATTTTTTTACCAGAGGCTTCGTCGAATGGGACAATGCTGAAAAACTCTTTGGCGATAAGCTCATAGTCTATGGTTTTGGACTCGGTTTGTGATAAATTAACAACATTTTCGATTTCAGCGTGTATCTTTTCAACCATCATTTCCCGCAATTCTTTTTTATCTTTGTTTTCATCATTGCCTTCGGCGGATCCAAGGTTTAATATTTGGCGACGCAGCCCATAGATTATTTCTCTTTGTTTGTTTAAAACGTCATCATAATCAACCAGACGTTTTCTGATGTCAAAGTTATGCCCTTCTACTCTAGATTGGGCACTTCCAATAGCTTTAGAAACCATTTGGTTTTCAATTGGAATATCCTCTGGGATGCGTAGAGTTTCCATAATTTTTACTACCGCATCGCCACCAAAAAGACGCATGATATCATCTTGCAAGGAGACGAAAAAGCGGCTGCTGCCTGGATCACCCTGACGTCCACTTCGGCCACGAAGTTGATTATCAATACGCCGAGCTTCATGACGCTCTGTGCCGACTACGTGCAAACCACCCAGCTTGGTGACTCCTTCACCTAGTTTTATATCTACTCCCCGACCAGCCATGTTTGTGGCTACTGTTACTGAACCTTTTTCGCCTGCTTTGGCGAGGATTTGAGCTTCACGAGAGTGGTTTTTAGCATTTAAGACCTCGTGGGGAACTTCCTTTCTTTTTAGTAGGTCGGATAAAAGCTCATTTTTTTCGATTGAGGTCGTACCGACAAGAGCTGGCTGACCTTTTTTATGTTTTTCGCTGATTTCGGCTACTACTGCCTGCCATTTCGCCTTTTCTGTTTTAAAAATTGAATCAGTAAAATCCTCTCGGACCATCGGTTCGTTTGTTGGGACTACTATTACATCGAGGCTATAAACTTTATGAAATTCTTCGGCGCTAGTAGCTGCGGTACCGGTCATACCGGCCAGTTTTTCGTAAAGACGGAAATAGTTCTGAAAAGAAATTGTTGCTAGGGTGCGGCTTTCCCGTTGTATCTCGACTCCTTCCTTTGCTTCAATTGCCTGATGGAGGCCTTCGGAATATCTTCGCCCTGGTAAGAGTCGACCAGTAAACTCATCAACAATAATTACCTGGCCTTCCCGGACTACATAATCTTTGTCCCGATGGTAAAGAGTATTGGCCTTTAGAGCTTCTTCAATGTGATGAACGGCTTCAAAATCCCGTTCGTATAAGTTGGGGACTCCCAGCATTCTTTCTACTTTGGCAATACCAATCTCGTTAAGGGAGGCAGTACGTAGCTTCTCATCAATGATGTAATCGGTGTCCTTGACTAATCGATCGACTAATTTTGCAAATTGATAGTACTTTTCAGTTGCTTCTGCTGCCGGCGAGGAAATTATCAACGGTGTACGTGCTTCATCGATGAGGATCGAATCTACCTCGTCGACAATAGCGTAAAAGAGAGGTCTTTGGACCATTTCGGATAGATCACTAGCCATATTATCCCGCAAATAATCAAAACCAAATTCGTTATTCGTACCGTAGGTGATATCGGCTTCGTAAGCCTCGCCCCTCGAAACTTCTCGGAGGAACTTCCCAACACCTAGACCTTCTTCTTCAGGTGAGAGCGAGCTTTCTGGATCCATCTTCAATTTTTCTTCGCTGGTCTTCGGGGTTTGCGGATTCGGATCAAAGACGAATGATTTCTCATGAGTAATCACCCCGACAGAGAGACCCAATAGGTGGTATATGGGACCCATCCATTCAGCATCACGGCTGGCCAAATAATCGTTGACAGTAACTAAGTGGGCCCCCTTTTCGGTCAATGCATTTAAGTAAAGAGGTAGGGTGGAAACAAGAGTTTTCCCCTCTCCAGTTTTCATTTCTGCGATTTTTCCTTGGTGCAAAACAACTCCCCCAGCAATTTGAACATCAAAGTGGCGCTGTCCTATGGTGCGAACTGCAGATTCGCGGACAACGGCGAAAGCTTCAGGTAAAATATCATTTAAAGATCCACCCGTTTCTAGCTGTTTTCTAAACTGCTTAGTTTTCTCGCGGAGTTTTTCATCCGAGAGCTTTTTGATGCTTTTCTCCAATGAATTTATTTGATCAATTGTAGGCTGGTATTTTTTTAGCTCCCTTTCGTTGGAGTCTAATAGGCTACCTAAGAACTTGAACATGACCACAATATTTTATCAGTTTGAGCCCGAATTATCTACTTGTTTAAATCCGAAATTCGAATTTCTAAATCCGAAACAAATCCTATTTAGTGCTTAGGATTTTCTAAAAACGGGGGTTGACAAAAAATAAATGGCTGTTAATATTTTGGCGGGTGTTACCCAAACCCCGAAGCCTCGTGCTCCGGGGTTTCTTTTTGACAAAAGAAGCAGTAGCAGTTATCATCCTCTGAGTGAAAGTAACCATCGTTCTCCCTACATATAAAGAGCGAGAAAATGTTGTTCGCCTCATTCCGGAACTATTCGAACAATTTAAAAATGCACGCAGACATCACTTTGAAATTTTAGTTGTTGATGATGAAAGCCCCGATCGAACAGCCGAGGCGGTGAAAGAGTTAGCAAAAAAGTTGCCTGGTATTCATTTACTAACCGGGAAAAAACAAGGTCTTGGTGCAGCGTATATTCGCGGTTTTAAATACGCGATTAACAAGTTAAAAGCCGACGTCTTAGTTGAGATGGATGCTGATTTTTCTCATCTGCCACAAGATGTTCCCAGGTTGATAGAACAAATTGAAAAGGGGGCTGATTTTGTTATTGGTAGTCGTTATATCCGTGGGGGTAAAGTGCCAGAGGACTGGAATTTCTTCCGGAGAGCAAATAGCCGTTGGGGTAATCGCTTTGCTAGGTATTTAGCTGGGATTGATGATGTCCGTGATTGTACCAGCGGTTTTCGGGCTATTAAGCGCGAAGTGTTGGATAAAATTAACTTGGATAAACTCAAAGTTCGTGGTTATTCTTTTCAAATGAATCTGCTGTACAAAGCTTTTGTAAACGGTGCAAAGATCAAAGAAATACCAATTGATTTTCAAGAAAGAACTTGGGGTCACACGAAGCTGGGACCAAGCGACATCTTAGAATTTATGTGGAATAGTGTAAAGCTAAGAATGGAAAAAGGTTTTACTGATTCCATTAGAAAAAAACCTTTTAATTAATCATGAAGGTTCTTGTAACGGGTGGGGCCGGCTTCATCGGTTCTCACGTAACAACACAATTGATAGAAAAAGGCCACGATGTAGTTGTTTACGATAATTTAAGCCGTGGGTTCAAAAAATTAATTGATCCACGGTCCGTTTTTATAAAAGGATCGCTGTCAGAGAAAGATAAGCTAATTAAAGCTTTAGAAAAAGTTGATGCGGTGGTTCATATGGCGGCCTTCATCGTTGTGCCAGAGAGTGTGGAGAAACCAGATTTTTACTGGGAAAATAACGTAGTTGGCACAAAAAGGTTGCTTGAGTCTATGCGTGAGGCTAACGTTGGGAAAATTATTTTTTCTTCATCGGCTACTGTTTACGGTGATCCTGACAAGCTGCCTTTGACTGAAAGATCGCCTATTAAAAAGGCTGCTAACCCCTATGGTCAAACAAAGATCGAGATGGAAGAACTAATCAAGAAAGCACATGATGCCCATGGTTTATCAGCAGTTATTTTGCGTTATTTCAATCCTTATGGACCGAACGAGCTGCACAAACCAGAGACCCACGCTATTCCTAATTTTATCAAGGCGATTTTAGACCACGAACCAGTCCCACTTTTTTGGAAGGGTGAACAAATCCGCGATTTTATTTACGTAGAGGATCTAGCTAATGCTCATATAGCGCCGTTAGATCTAAACGGATTTCATGTTTTCAATGTGGGAGCTGGTGAGGGCACAAAGGTTGTCGATATTGTGAAAAAAATCTTTGAAATTGTTGGTTACCAGGTACCCATCGAAGATTTGGGAGAGCGGGCCGGTGACGTACCAGCAAATTACACCTCAGTCAGCAAAATTAAAGATGAACTTGGTTGGAAGGCGGAAGTTTCTTTGGAAAAGGGGTTAAGAAGAACAATAGAATTCTTTAAAAATCTGAAATGATTTCTCACCTCTTTTGTTTGCCGAAAAGAGATAGGTTGCTTTGCATTCTGCGGCCACTTCGTGTATGAAAGTAAGAAAAAGCCAGCCGATGCTCCGGTATCTAAGTATAGTATGCTTGTTTAGTTGCTTGACTTGATAAAGAGCCGACCGTTTGTTAGAATGGTTTTGTTCAGTTATCAAAATTTCTCTATGAAACGATCAAGCAAGCAAAATAACAACCACAGCGAGCCAAAAATAGTTGTTTTCGGTGGTGGTACTGGTATATTTAATCTTCTCCGAGGGTTGAAGCGCTATACTTCAAATATAGTTGCTATCGTGACAATGATGGATTCGGGTGGGTCCTCAGGGCGATTGCGTGATGAATTTGGCCATCTTCCGCCTGGTGATGTACGCCAAGCGCTAGTTGCCCTTTCTCCAGACGATCGTGCTTCTTTGACATTGAGGCAGCTTTTTAATTACCGCTTTTCAAAGGGTGAGGGTTTGGAGGGGCATTCTTTTGGCAACCTATTTTTGACTGCTTTGACTGATATAACTGGAGGTGCTGATAAAGCAATAGCTGAAGCCGGTGGTGTGCTTGGTATCCGTGGAAGAGTTTACCCAGTTACTTTAACTAATTCAAATTTGGTCGCCAGGCTTGAGGATGGTAGCGAAATTGTGGGGGAGACTAATATTGACATGAGGAAGGAAAGGCCAGATGTAAAAATCGACTATGTCTACCTTGACCCTAAAGCTTATGCATATCCTGAGGTTCTAAAAGAGATTGAAACAGCTGATGTTATTGTATTAGGACCCGGGGATTTATACACGAGTGTTATCCCAAACCTTTTAGTAGACGGTGTGACCGACTCAATCAACTATT
>DASVHF010000075.1:0-3827 GCA_036382695.1 Candidatus Nanoarchaeia archaeon
TGGTAAATTTATTAGCTACTGCAAGCCTTAAAATCTCTGTTCACAGCGAGCTGATAACTACTTTTGTAATGACTGCAATTTTGACTGTCTCAGTCAGTTTGATTTACTTAGCCGTCTTGATATTGCTAGTTGCCTGGGCGAGGCTTCGCTTGAAGGCTCACAGCGTGAGTGAAGTGTCTTTCGGCACTATGTTAGCAATTTTGGTTGTTTACTTTGTTTTTAGCGTCTTTGGCTTAGCTACTTTTTAGTTACCTTACGGAAAATTGACATAAGCTAAATTACCTAGATATAATAGATCTAAGAAGGAGTCCGCTAGCAAAAGCGGGCGAGCCTGCCAAGTGAATATCCTAACGTATCTTGTAAATATCATTCGTAACGAACCAGCCACTTTGTTGGTTGCGGTTTTGATTGCCGCGATAGTAGTTTTAGTTTTTCTTATCCCCTCGGTTTTAAAACACGGTAAGACAGTAAAAAAAGGACAATTTGCCAAAATTGATTTACGCTCAAACAAAGTTGGGTACACACTTGCCATCTCAGTCCTCGTTTTAGCAATGATTTCTGCTGCCTTTTCCATCTGGACCAATTGGGATTACGTAGCAGGGCAGCTAGGCTTTGGGCCCAAGATTGCTGCGGAAGTTGAAGGTGAAACAATCTTTCAAAAAGACCTTGACGCTAGAGTAGCAACACAGGAATATTTCTACACCAACGTTGCCAAATTAACACAAGAAGAGCCTATGGAGATTGAAGATCAAGTAATGGAGGAGATGGTTCAGGAGATACTTCTTAGAAATCTTCTCGCTGAACGAGGTGTAACAGTAACAGATAGCGAGGTGCGACAAAGAATAAAGGAGACTACAGTTGACCGCAGCTTTAAAGGAAATTGGACTGCTTACGAAAATTATCTCAAGTCTAGATACCACACTACTTTGGAAGAGGTGATGAGGACCAACCGGATAGAGCTATTAAAGGAAAAACTCGGTCAACTTAAAACTGAAAAGCATATTCTTGCAATTTGGGTTGTAAAAAGCGAACCTCAGTATATTTCGTACGCGAAGATGACAGATAAACAAAAGTCTCAACACGAAAAGGCCAATAAAGAAAAAAAGGAAAAAGCTAACCAAGTATTACAGAGGGTAAAGAATGGTGAAGATTTCGGCAAGTTGGCCGAGCAGTATTCTGAAGACAAGAAAAGTGCAAAAAACGGCGGCGATTTAGGATTTCTTCATCTTCCTCGTTCTGTAGAGGAAGCCTTCCAGGAGTCATTAAAATCGTTTCCGGGTGAGGCATCAGTCTTTATTGCGCTTGAAAAATTAGGAGTGGGGGAAGTAAAGCTGTATGAAAGTTTTACTGGATATACCATTGTGAAAGTTACCGAAATTAAAAAAGGACTAATAGGTGATCAGAGTGTAGATAGTTGGTACAAGTCCTATCGAGAAAAGGCTAATGTAATAATATATTAGAGAATATGGCTAAACTTATATCTTTGATGACTCTTAATCGTATAAAGCTAATTATTTTATTATTTTTCATAGTATTTATTTCAGTTCTCTTCCTCTTCACTAATGTAAAGGGAGCTGAAGCAGCCTCAATTTCATATGATGGATTAACTCCCGGGTTTTCTGGAGTCTCCTGTGCTGGTGCGGCTGACGATTGGTTAGCCGTACGTGTCTACTTGAAAGATGCTGCAACTAATAATCCTATAGCTGGAACCGTTACCGTACAGTGTAAATACGATTTCAGATCTAATTGGGCCGATCCTTCTGTTGGCTGTGGTGCCTCTGGTGGTAGTACGTATTATTGCGAGGGGCCAGATGCGGTCCACCCCACCTTCGAGTGGTACGCAGTAAGGTGCGCTAGCGGAAATGTAGCCTCTGGTAGTGCTAGGTGTATGGGTGGGTGTACTCTGCCTTTTAACCTAAGCGCAACAGCTCCTGGGTATACGAACAGCCCCACTTGGTTAGTGAACCACGGTGCCAGTTCAGCGACCAACTTTTACCCCGAGGGAAACACAAATACCGCTAACTATACTATTAAACTAGACGCGGTCCCAGTAACTACCCTCAACGTTAGGAGTGCTGGTGCCAGCGGCGTGGCTATTACAGGTACAAATAGCATGGGTGGTACAACTAACTACACAAAGACAGTGACCAATGCTGCAATTAGTACTACGTTGACTGCTCCTGCTTTAACAGCAAGTGATACTAGAAGGTTTTCAAGTTGGAGCGGCTGTGATTCAATACCTGGTAATAGACAATGCGGAGTCAGTATTGGTAATGGAGGCAGCCAAACTGTAACTGCAAATTATGTTGACAACGAGGGCACAATCTTAGGCAGAATTTGGCGGGATGATGATGGTGATGGCTCTAAAGACGCAGTTGAGTCTTACATTAGAAGAAATGCAGCAGTTGCTTGTGCCGGTGTAATAAATGGAAATGCCCGGGTTGATTTTACTGGCCCAGAATCAGGTACAAGGTACCCAGTTCTTTGTAATCCCACCGTTTATTATTCTACTGGTAAAATAATTGCAGGAACTTACACTGTGACGGCAGTAGCTCCTACTGGCTGGCAAATCACTTCAACCAGCCCTACGACGTGTACACTAGTCGGTGGTGACGAGTGTCATAAGTGGTTTGGTATGAGGCCGGTGGCCGAGCTGAAAATAGATATTCCGCTACCTGTCATTGGCAATGAACTCCATGTTGATGATGAAAAAACTATTGATGTTTATTTTAGAAACTCAGGAACAAAAAGCGCTAACAATTTCAAGCTAGAATTTTGTTATGATGGAAATTCAACCACCTATAGATGCAATGTTGCCTGGGATTCAAAAAATATTGCATTGTTGCCAGCCAACGACAGCCCAGTATATGAGTCGTTTGCTTTCAATGTTCCGGACAACCCGACATTCCCAGTTACTAAATCAATCCTTGTTCGGGTCGATTTGCCAGATACTAATGGCGATGGAATCGGAGATCCCCCAGGAGTTATTCCAGAGCTTAATGAGGTTAACAACAACAGGGCGACTCGAAGTTATACAGTTATCGGACCGCCGCCGTGGATCCAGTCCAGAGGAGGCGATGTCGGTAGCTTTTCCCAAATCTACCCTGAAGACCCTCCAACAGGGCCAGGCGCATTCAGCGCGGAGTATCTAGTTATAGCCGACGACGTAGTAAACACGGCTACATTTACATCTGCCAAAGGCTGGCTGGTACAAAATTACGATCCGCCTGATGGAATCAATCTTTGGGTTGAAGAAGAAACAGTATCGCAAGGCGATTCCATCTACGATGCTTTGTTCCATGAGTATTCCAAGCAATGTCAGCAGAGCGAAAATATTACTACGCCCGGTGTTCTTGCTGGAAAAGTTAGCCATGCCGATGATTGCAAGTTTGTACTACATAGCGGTGGTGATTTGACTATAGACAATTCCGCCTGGGGTCCTCCAGGAGCAGCCATAGGCTATACTGGTAACCCGGCTGTCGTTTTTGTTAACGGCAACATGACTATACAAAACAGTATTGGTGCAGGTGATGAGACAGGGCTGATATTTGTGGTGAAGGGAAATATTACTGTTGCGAGTAATGTAACCCAGACGGATGGCATGTATATTTTTGATGGGGATTACACGGTGAATAGTACAGGTATCAGTAGCGCGCTACCAGGTGGTGAGGAACAACTGACAGTAAATGGTGCTGTGATTGGTGGTTTTAAGAAGGGTCTGTCTGTAGGAAAGATTGATCTTAATAGAGATTTTCGATCGACAGCTAGTCGGACTACACCGACAGAACTATTTAACTATGATCCTAAATATTTGTGGCTGTTTAGAG
>DASVHF010000076.1:0-6325 GCA_036382695.1 Candidatus Nanoarchaeia archaeon
TACTAATCTTTTTTGACTCATCGATTAGCAATTGGGCCTGAAGGCGCTAGGATCTTCACGTTTATTGATTTCACAAAACCTTTTTTCTGGGCGAATCCCTCAACACGTACCAAAGAACTTAGTCTACTAATTTCATTTTCCAATTTTTGGTTCTCTTCTTGCAACACACTGATTTTTTGGTTTGCGGCAGCTAAACGCTGACCTGATGTGGCTAAAATATTAGAAAAAACTACCCGGGTGAGAAGTAATCCAACGCCAAAGACCATCAACACCGCTAGCGTCGACTTGTAGATTGATTTGTGTTTGTTTTCACTCGAACCATTTCTTGTCATCTGGGCAGGCCTATTAGGAAAGCAGAAATTCGTCAGCAGAAAGCTATCAACCTAAATCTGCTATCTGATCTCTGCTATCTGCTTACTGTTTCTCGGCTACTCGCATTTTAGCGCTCCGAGAACGCGGATTTATTAAAACTTCTTCTTCGGTAGGTACAATCGGTCTTTTCGTTAAGATTTTCAAATCACTGCTTTCCCTAAAAAAGTTCTTAACGATCCTATCCTCCAAAGAATGAAAACTTATCACTACCAACCTTCCCTTTTTCCCTAGTAGGTAAGTAGCTCCTTCTAACCCTTTTTTTAAGTTACCTAGTTCGTCATTTACTGCGATTCTCAAAGCCTGAAACGCTCTTGTCGCTGGATGGATCTTCCCTCTCTTGCCAACCACTTGTTGAATAATCTCTGACAACTCCCCAGTCGTCTCAATTTTTTTATTTATTCTGGCCTTGACGATAGCACGAGTAATACGTCGGCTACTAGGCTCCTCACCAAACTTAGTAAAAAGCTCATTTAACTCCCTCTCGGTTAAACTGTTAATTAAATCTGCCGCTGTAACCGCTAAAGCCGGATCCATCCGCATATCCAGCGGCCCCAACTTACTAAAAGAAAATCCTCTGGTTGCTTCATCAAGTTGTAAACTCGATAAGCCAAGATCAAACAAAACTCCGGCTGTTCCCCAAACCCCGAACCTGGAAGCAATTTGCCTAATATCAGCAAAATTCCCTTGAGTGATAGTTAACTTGCCGCCTTGTGCAGTAAGAAAACCCCTCTTTCTCTCCAACTTAAAAGCGAATTTGATAGCGACATGTTTTACAGCCTCCGGATCAATATCGACACCAAGTACTGCTCCACCGCGTTCCAAAATCCCCTTTGCGTGGCCACCACCATCCAACGTCGCATCGACATAGGTCTTTCCTTTTTTTATCGCCAATGCTTCCAAAACTTCTTTATATAAAACGCTTTTGTGCGGTGTACCCATCTACACTCCTCTCTCTGAAAGCTTCTCCGCAATCTCCTCTCCCCTAGCCTCTAGCTTCTTAGCTAATTTCTCCCAACGCTGCGGATTCCAAATTTCGATTCTTTCCAAAATACCAACCAAAATTGCCTCTTTTTTTACTCCCGCGTACGCAAGCAGGTACTCGGGTATTTTAATTCTCCCTAAAGCATCAAACTCTACTTTCGACGCTCCCCCGAAAAGATATCTTTCAAACGCCCGAGTATCTGCCTGTGTTACTGATGAAGCACGCAAGCGAGTAGTCAATTGTTCCCAACTTGCTCCGGAGTAGAGAAACAAACAGCCATCCAAACCCTTGGTCAGAATGGCTCCTTTGGCTAACTCCACTCTAAATTTTTTAGGTACAGCCAACCTGCCTTTATAGTCTATATTGTGTTTATATTCACCTAGAAACATCCCGAAAGGTCGCGTGAGGCCTTACGGGCAGAATAAGTCCCCTGCTGTCCAGATTAGGGCAGGCTGAAGAGGGCAGTAGTAAAAAGTTGTTACACTTTTTACCACTTTTTACCCTTTTTTACCACTAGAGTTATAGTAGTATAGGTGTGGAAAGATGTCAACCAAAAAAACCCGAATAAATCATCCCTACTAATGATAGGTTCGTTTGTGCTATAGTTTAAGTTCTACTATGGAATTAGACGACTTATTTGATTTTTCTAAACTTGAACATAAAGAATTGTTCGAAGGTGCAGTAAACCTGTGGGATCCACTAACTCGCTTAGAAAAATATTTAGAGTCGGTATGTGACGGTGAGTTAATCGTCGGTAAGAACACCACGATTCACTCTTCAGCCGAAATAAAAGGACTGGCTATCATTGGCGACGGGGTAGAAATAAGGAATAACGTTCTATTACGAGAGGGTGTAGTAATCGGCGATGGCTGTGTAATCGGCCATGCAAGTGAAATCAAGCATTCGATAATTTTGGCAAATAGTAAAATTCCTCACCTTAATTACGTCGGTGATTCTATTGTGGGCAATGACGTTAACCTGGGAGCTGGGGTAATATTAGCCAATTATAAGGCTGGCGTGAAAAAACTAGAAGTAGAAATCGGCAGCGGAAAAATCTCTTCTAAACTTAAAAAACTTGGAGCATTTGTAGGAGACGGGGTAAAAATAGGTTCAAACACGGTATGCAACCCAGGCACAATAATCGGCAAAAATACTCTAATTTATCCTTTATGTGCTGTAAGAGGTACGATAGAGGCAAACAAAATAGTGAAGTGTAAAATGGAACTTGTTATAGAGAAGAAAATATGAGGCTTTACGAGTACGAGGGTAAAGAACTTCTTAAAAAAGAAGGCATCCTTACCCCTACAGGTAAGATTATATCTACAAGCTCAGAAGCGGACAGTGTTGAATTACCAGCTATTGTCAAAGCCCAAGTTTTAAGCGGAGGCCGCGGAAAATCGCATCTTATAGTACCGTGTAAAAGTAGAAGTGAGGTAGATTCTGCTGTAAAGAAATTGTTGGGAAAAGAAATTGCTAGCCAAAAAATCGAGAAAATTTTAATAGAGCAATATCTTTTCGAAAAAGTTGGCGAGTACTATTTAAGTATAACTTACGATACTTCAACCCGTGGACCGGTTGTTCTGATCTCAAAAAAGGGTGGTGTCAACGTTGAGGAACTGGTCAAGGAGAAGGGCTCTATTCAAAAGCTTGAAGTAAACCCCCTAGTTAGTTTCCACCCATGGATGGCCAGGCAAATCCTCGCAAAATCAGGTTTCGGTGGTGTGCACTTTCTTTCGATGACAAAAATATTGTCGGGCGTGTGGAATATATTCAATAAATATGATGCAAGATTGGTCGAAATCAACCCCCTAATTGAAACCGAGGATGAGGAGTTTTACGCTGCCGATGCAAAGGTAATTTTGGATGACGACGCACTTTTTCGCCAAGGCGAGATTGGATTTGAACCAAGAGACCCTCTCGGAAGAAAACCAACTGAATCTGAGGCAGCTGCCAAAGAGGTTGATAAAAATGACCATAGAGGCTCTGCTGGTTCCTCATATATCGAATTGGATGGTGATGTAGCTATTATTGCGGCCGGTGGTGGGGGCTCGATGGTAAATATCGACGCGCTTGTTGCACTTGGTGGCAGACCGGCTAACTATACGGAACATTCTGGTAATCCACCGGCAGAAAAGATTGAAAAATTAACCAAAATAGTACTTTCTAAAAAAGACTTGAACGGTTGCTGGTTTGTCGGCGCTACCGCAAACTTTACTGATATATACGAAACCTTGAGTGGGTTCGTCGCAGGGTTGAGATCCATTAAACCGAGACCTGCTTACCCAATCGTAATCCGACGAGGAGGACCAAGGTATCAAGAAGCTTTTAAAATGCTACGTGAGGTAGAAAAAAAAGAAGGATTTGACTTTCATATATTTGGGCCTGAAACCCCAATGACTTCTACAGCAAAGGTAATGGTCGAATCAGTCAACAAATACAAAGGAAAAAATAAATGAGTATTTTAGTCGGCAAAAATACAAAAGTCTTAGTCCAAGGAGCCACGGGGAAAGAAGGCCAGCGTTCTATTTCTCAAATGCTCTCTTACGGCACAAAGGTTTTAGCCGGTGTCACACCTGGAAAAGGCGGTCAGGAAGTAGAAGGGGTAGCTGTTTTTAATACGGTAGAAGAAGCCCTGAACAGATTTCCTGAAATAAACACTTCGTTTGTTGCTGTCCCCAAGCAAATGGCGAAAGATGCAGTTTTGGAAGCGATTGCTCACAAGATTCCATTGATTAATATCTTAACCGAACATATGCCAATTGCTGATACTGCTTACATTGTCGCCTACGCCAAGGATAAAAAGGTAAGAATCGTCGGTCCCTCCTCGATCGGAATTATCTCTCCAGGTAAAGCAAAATTAGGTAGCATTGGTGGCGACAATCCAGACTTTTCGTTCGCACCAGGAAATATAGGGGTTATTTCAAAAAGCGGAGGTATGAGTAGCGAAGTTTCTTATATTTTGAAAAAAACAGGCTTTGGCCAATCAACTGTGGTTGGAATCGGTGGAGACATAATAGTAGGTTCGACATTTGCCGATCTTATGGTAGAATTTGAGGAAAACCGCGAAACAGCTGCTTTAGTTTTGTTTGGCGAGGTCGGTGGAACCTATGAAGAAGAAGCAGCGCAACTTATTAAGAATAACGGATTTACGAAACCTGTAGCTGCATTTATTTCTGGTATCTTCGCTGAAATGATACCCTCTGGGACCACTTTGGGACACGCTGGTGCAATTATTGAAGCGGGTAAAGGACATAGGGTTGATAAAATTAAAGCTCTGGAATCTGTAGGTGTCAAAATTGCCGAGATTCCGGATGACCTTCCAAATTTGCTTAATAAAGTTCTGAAAAAATAATTTATGACAGAAAAAAATTGGAAAAGCGCCATAACGGGACATTTTGAAGGAGTATCCCACGTCCGTGGGTACAAACTCACCGAAATGCTCAAAAAACTTTCTTTCACTCAGGCTATTTTTCTCGTTCTTAAAGGAGAGCTTCCGAACAAAAAGGAAGAAACTATGCTAAACGCAATTCTTGTGGCCAGTATTGACCATGGTATGGAAGCCCCCTCAACAACTACCGCACGAATAACCGCTTCTTGCGGCGTTCCACTTTCAACCGCTGTTGCCAACGGGGTCGCTGCAATCGGAGATTCCCACGGTGGGGCGATTGATAAGGCGGCTAAGATTTTTCAAGAAGTCGTTGAAAAAGACAAATCGGGAACTGAAATAGTCGAAAAAGCCCGCTTCAAGGGTGAACGGGTCCCAGGTTACGGACATAGGGTTTACGCCACAGATCCGAGGACGGTAGCACTTTTGGAAGTTGCTGAGAAAACTGGTTTTAAAGGGAAGTATATCCAGGTAGCCTTGGAAATCGAAAAAGAGCTAGAAAAAGCCGTTGGTAAGAAGCTTTGTTTGAACATTGATGGTGTTACGGCTGCTCTAATAAGTGAAATGGGTTTTGATTGGAGGCTAGGAAAAGGATTTTTCATTATTGGCCGCATCGCTGGATTGGTGGCTCACGTTTACGAGGAACAAACTAGGGAAAAACCCGTCCGCCGCATTAGCGAGGAAGACGTCGAATATGACGGCCCCAAACCCCGCAAACTACCTAAATAGCACGCTTCATAACTAAATAATTCCACTTCGTTCAATAATTTAGGTACTCTTACGTGCTGCGACCACTCCGTGGACTAAATCTAATTTGTTTGGTTGAGCGGTTTGTGGAATAATTAATTTAATGGGTCAACCTGCCTCAACTGAATCGAGGGTAAAATTAGCAACGCCTCCAAACCCTCTCAGCATAAAAATCATACAAATTTGTAACTTGTTGTTGGGTGTTGGAATCTTTACCCTATATATAATTTTAATCCCGGTATTTATCCTACTACCTCATAATTTAGGACTTCCAGATTTACCCCGTATTATTATCATTTGTTTTATATCTGTTTTGCACCTTTATATCTTCTTTCTACTAATTCAATACAAGTATTCAAGAATAAAAAGGGTGTTTTGGGTAAACATAGTACTAGTCATGTTTACGTTTGTGTTAGTAGTTTCAGGTTGGGTTTTTCTCGCCGAAATTCAGTGCCCACCAAAAGCTTTCTGCGCTCCTATAAGAAACCCCTATCCATCAGGAATGGTTTTATTGAGTCCGGCCCTAATAATTGACTTGGCTAGTTTACTCTTTCTATGGAGAACACTAAGAAGAATTGAAAGCTAGAGCAGCTTGCCGTTTAATAGGTTAGGGATTTCACTAACTTTGACTCTTTCTTGCTCCATTGAATCACGATCGCGGACAGTGACGGAGTTGTCTTTCAGGGTGTCGAAATCGACGGTGATGGCGTATGGGGTACCGATTTCGTCCTGGCGGCGGTAGCGACGGCCAACGGTTCCGACCTCATCATACATCACATTCCATTCCTTCTTTAAATCCTTGTAGATATCTTTGGCGATCTTAATTAATTTCGCGTCTT
>DASVHF010000077.1:0-8447 GCA_036382695.1 Candidatus Nanoarchaeia archaeon
CAAACTGTCGGGCCGACCTGTACCTTATACCTAGACAAGGACAGGCGGAGCTTGGGGTTACCAATCCAGAAACTGTCGCCGAACACCTTGATGACTTGGCAAAACTCGCAGATCAATACTCCGAGCGAAGGGGTTATTCTCTTCGCGAGAGGCTGGTCCTTGAAGTAATGATCCTCAACCACGAAGTTCCTGAACGTAGAAAAGAAGATTCCCCCCAGTTCCCCTTGCCCAAAGACGTGGAGGAGATGCGTCGCTTCATTAGAGAGTGGCAGCCGCCGACTCGGGAGCAGGAGTTACAGAGATGGGTGAGAGAATGGCGCGAAGAGCGTGTGGCTTTTCTTGAAGCAACTGCGCGGCTCTCAGATAGGAATCGGGGGATTCTTACCTATCTCTTTGACCGGTTCTATCTTGGGCAGGACAGGGTAGCTCAGCTTGCGCAACAGCTTCACTACCTACAGCCAGCACTGGACATCCGGAGGAGAACGCAAAGTTGGTATGCTCTCCACATGCACTTGGCGAGGGCTCAGGTAGCTCTGACAGATGGCGAGATGATCAAGCAACTCTTGCGGGCCTACCGGGTGATAGGTTCTAGATGAGGAAGATTGGTGGAGTGGGATGGACCCCTGTTTGTGCCCTAGGCACGATAGGGGTCTTCTTATTTGGTAGTTTCCTTGCGAATTCGTGCTAGTTACAGCTATACTAAAAGTATGTTCTGGGCTGATAAAATTGCAAAAGAGCTTTCCAAATCAAAAAAGGCGCAACTTGTTGATGATGCAAAAACTCCAAGTGGCCGTGTCCATGTTGGAGCACTGCGTGGTGTAACCATCCACGATCTAGTTTACAAAGCCCTGCAAGAAGCGAAGATTGAATCACGTTACACGTTCATCTTCGACGACCTTGATCCCATGGATTCTCTTCCAGTTTATCTTCCAAAGAAAAAATTTGAAAGATACATGGGTGTTCCTTTGGAAAACATTCCATCCCCTGAAGGTAGGGGTTCTTATGCCGGCTATTACGCGGATGAGTTTATCAGAGTATTTAATAAACTTGGGTCAAGACCTGAAATTTTGTGGAGCTCAAAGCTCTATAAAGATGGGAAGTTAGATACACAAATCAAACTGGCACTGGATGCTGCCGACAAAATCCAAGAAATTTATGAAAAAGTGTCTGGTTCAAAACGTCCAAAGGATTACATTCCTTTTCAACCGATTTGCGAAGAATGCGGTAAAATCAGCACAACTAGCGCAACTGGTTGGAATGGAAAATACGTTTCTTACGAATGCCTAGAAAATAAAGTATCCTGGGCAAAAGGCTGCGGACACAAAGGAAAAGAAGACCCATTTAGTGGGAGGGGGAAGATGCCATTTCGGGTGGAATGGCCAGCCAAATGGGTAGCACTTGGAGTTACTATTGAAGGTGAAGGGAAAGATCACGCTTCAAAAGGGGGCACTCGCGATACTGCTGATGCAATCTGTAGAGAAATTTTTGGCTATGAGCCGCCATACGATGTTCCCTATGAACATTTTCTACTTTCCGGCAAAAAAATGAGCAGCTCAAAAGGCGTTGGTGTTTCTGCGGTGGAGGTAGCAGAAATTTTGCCTCCCGAAATATTAAGATTCCTAATGGTTCGACCTCGGCCGATGCAGCATATTGATTTTAATCCAGAGCTTGAGTACACCATTCCAAAAATTTTCGACGATTTCGATTTCGCAAGAGTTTCAAAAGAAGCAGATCTAGCAAGAATATACGAACTATCCCAGGTAGAGAAGGGGTCGAAAAAATATTTTGTTCCTCGGTTTCGCGATTTGGTTAACCTGGTCCAAATGCCGAACATTGATTTAGCGACCCAAGCTGAAGAAATTAAAGGTTCAAAATTAACTGCCGAGGACAAACAGGCCCTAAAGGAAAGAGTGAAGTATGTTAAAATCTATCTTGAACGCTTTGCGCCGGAGGAAATTAAATTTACGGTAAAGGATAATTTGCCGCTAGAAGTTGAACCGTTGACCGAGAAACAAAAGAAGCTGCTTATAAACATTGTTAACTTGGTTGATAAGGCAGGTGATCCGGAGAGATTGCAAAACGACATTTACCAAACCGGTAAGGTAATGGGGCTCTCTTCGTCGGAAACATTCAAAGCGATTTACTTATCATTACTCGGAAGGGAATCTGGACCGAAAGCAGCATGGCTCGTTTTAAGTTTGGATAAAAACTTTGTTAAAAAAAGGTTTGAGGAGGCAGCAGGTAGAATTTAGAATTAAGAGTTGAGAATGCAGAAGGGGAACAAGAAGGAAAAAATTAAAGAAGTCCGAGTCTACACCGCTGAAAGTTCTGTTATTGCCCAGATGTTGGTAGAAAAGCTTGAAAATTTAGATATTCCGGCTAGACTTGGAGCAGAGACTGCAACAGCAGGAGCCTTTGGAGTACCAGAAGGTTCTCGTACGATTCTTGTACCAGAAAATTTTGTAGATCGTGCGGAAGAAATACTCGAGGTGGAATGACATTGACAAGATTGACAAGGAGTCTCCTTGTCAGAGGTTGTTATGAATAGAAAAGAAGCTTTAAAAGTTGTAGATGAGCTTGTGAAAAGTCCAAATATTCGCAAACATTGTTTGGCGGCGGAAGCAGCGATGATTGGGTTGTACGATTATTTTGAGAAAAAAGGTGGGCTAGGTGCTGGTAGTCGAGAAGATTGGGGAGTTGTTGGCCTACTTCACGATGCAGATTACGAGGCAACAGATAAAGATTTAGGGAAACACACCGATTTGGTAACGGAAAAAATCAATGGTAAAGCAAGACAAGAGGTGGTCGATGCCGTGCGAGGACATGCGAACAAAGCGGAAAGAAAAACCTTGATGGCTAAATCAATATACGCGGCTGATGAATTGACTGGTCTGATTGTTGCTGCGGTACTCGTTCGGCCTGATAAAAAATTAGCCGGACTTACGATTGAATCGGTTTTGAAGCGATTTAAAGAGCCAGCGTTTGCGAAAGGCGCACGGCGTGATCAAATAAAGACCTGCGAAAAAGAACTAAGAGTCCCACTAGCGGAATTTACTGAAATTGTATTAAATTCGATGAAAGGAATCAGTAGCGAACTTGGATTATAATTCTTATTTGTTACCTTTTGCAAAAAAGGTAACGCCAAAGTTGCCGCTAGACTACGCTGGCTGTTGGACTAAGACTAAAAAACTCGGGACATCCTCGGAAATTCCCCCGATCGAATCGGGGTCAGTTTCCGTTTCCTCTTCGCTTTTTAGCCAGCCCAAATACGCCGTGCTCGTATAGCGGTTTAGGAATTTAAAGTGCTAGATGCCAAGTTTATTAGGAAAAACTTAAAAGAGGTTCGGCAGATGCTGCAGAAGCGGCAGGTAAAAATAGATCTAGACCACATTTTAGAAATTGATGATGAGAGGCTAAAGCTGATTGGCGAGGTGGAAGAGCTGCGGCACATACGAAAACTGGCTGCGGATAGACACGATGAAGAAAAAGGTAAAGAAGTAAAAAAGAAGCTGCCAAAACTGGATGGAGCTTTGTCAGCAGTTGAGGAAGAACTCAAGGAATATTTAGACGAGGTGCCAAACATGCTTTTTCCAGAGGCTCCCGAGGGTAAAGATGAGCAAGATAATGTTGAGATAAAAAAGTGGGGAGAGATACCAAAGTTTGATTTTAAACCGCTTTCTCATATCGAGATCGGCAAAAATCTGGATTTGATTGATTTTGAGAGGGCGGCAAAAGTAACGGGGCATAAGTTTTATTTTTTAAAAAACGAGGCGGTCTTGCTCGAATTTGCTTTGATTGATTACACCATTAAAAAATTAGCAGGGGAGGGTTTTACGCTGGTTAGAACGCCGGACCTTGTAAGGCCAGAAATTGCCAATGGGATTGGTTTTCAACCGCGTGGTCCTGAGGCTCAAATTTACACCGTTGAAAAAGAAAACGTGTCGCTCGTCGGTACAGCAGAGATCCCGCTTGGTGGTTATCACGCAGGTGAGGTTTTAGACGAGAAAAATCTGCCGCTGAAATATCTGGGTTTCTCTCCTTGTTTTAGAACCGAAGCAGGTAGTTATGGAAGAGTTTCTTATGGTCTTTACCGAGTTCACGAGTTTGATAAGCTGGAGATATTTATTTATTGTAAGCCTCAGGATTCTGAAAAGATGCATCAGTACATCCTTTCCTTGGAAGAAGGGCTTTACCAGGGTTTAGGTCTCCCCTACCGGGTGGTTGATGTTTGCGCTGGAGATTTAGGAGCAGCTGCGGCTCGGAAATTTGATATCGAGGCGTGGATGCCGGCTAGGGAAGGCGGAAGCTGGGGCGAAGTAACAAGTACTTCCAACACGACCGATTATCAAGCTCGCCGGCTCGACATTCGATATCGGACAAAAGGTGGAAAGCTTGAACTAGTCCATACTTTAAACGGTACAGCCGTCGCCATTGGCCGAACTCTAATTGCAATTTTAGAAAATCATCAACAAAAAGACGGATCGGTCAAATTGCCGAAAGTCCTTCATGAGTATTTGGGAAAAGATTCTCTTCAAAGGCCAAAGTAAATTTAACGGAGAAGTAAAAGTAACGGAAAACTCAGGTGTCCGCCGTTTAGTCGCTGGCGGGCATACTCAAAGCCAAACGCTACACCCAAACGGCAATGCTAGTTTGCGCTATTGGTATGGTATGGTTCCGGAAGAGATTGATTTAGATGCCGACTCGAGGGTTTTGATTCTAGGTTTGGGCGCGGGTACTACAGCCAAAATTATTACTAAACGATTTGGGCCTATTGCTATCGATGGAGTAGAAATAGATCCTTTGATAGTGGAGCTGGGTAAAAAATATTTTGCACTTGACCAGCCGAATCTTAATATTATTATCGCTGACGCATCAGATTTCATAAAAGATGCAAGGTATAAATACGACTTAATTTGTGTTGATGTGTTTGTAGCAGGATCAGTGCCAAAAGAGATAGAGAATAGGGAATTTTTTGAAAAAGTTAAAAATGCTCTCGCTGACGACGGAATAGTCACAGTCAATAAAATTTTTTCGGGAAAGAGCGAACAAGAAAATTTTGAAAATCTTGTCCGAAGCGTTTTCTCAGTGACCAGCTCGTCTGTTGTCCGCGGCGATCCAAAGCTCGACAATGTGATTGTCCACGCTCGCAATTAAACGTAATCCATGATTGAAATACTACAAGCAGCCATTTTGGGTGTTGTTCAAGGCCTGACAGAATTCCTACCAATTTCTTCTTCTGGGCACCTGATTATCTTCCCCAAAATATTCGGTTGGGCGGGCGCGCTTGACAGTCTCGAGTTTGATGTTGCTTTGCATGTGGGGACAACCATCGCCGTTATCTGGTTTTTTTGGGCTGACTGGGTAAGAATAATTTCTTCATTTATCAAAAATTTGGGTAAAGGCATCAAAACCGATTTTGATTCCAAACTTTTTTTAATGATTTTAGTTGGGTCTATTCCGGCTGCAATTGTGGGATTTGGATTCAAAGATTTTATTGAAAGCAAAACCCGCGAGCCTCTCCTTGTCGCCACCACCCTACTCGCTTTTGCTCTGGTTTTGTTTGCGGTGGATAGGATTGGTTCGAAAAAACGTGAATTTAGGCGGATAGATTGGCCAGAGGCAATTTTTGTCGGAATCGCTCAAGCTATTTCCTTGATTCCTGGAGTAAGTAGGAGTGGCGTTACGATTTCAGCAGGACTCGCTAGAGGTTTGGATCGGCAGGCAGCGGCTAGATTTTCATTTTTGCTTTCCACCCCAGTAATCCTTGGAGCAGCTATCTTGAGCACGACGGATTTATTTCGATCGAGCTCGCAAGGAAATCTGATAGTTATAATGGTTGGAACGATTGCAGCAGCAGTTTCTGGTTGGCTGGCGATTAAATTCTTGCTGAAATATGTAGCTACTAATAATTTCAATATTTTCGTTTGGTACAGAATAGCATTAGCGGTCTTCCTTGTCTTTTTATTCTTAAATAAATGAGAAACTATATTACTACCTATTAATGGTTCAATCGTACTTTAGCTTTGGGGTTTTTACTTTGCGGCCAAGAGCGAAATTGAGTGCCTGAGCGACTGCTGCGCCGACGCGTAGGCCGGTGAAAGACCCCGGCCCTGGGTGAGAAGAGATCTCATCAAGATCTTCAAGATTCGTTTTCGTCTTCTTCAAAAGCCTATCGATCGCGGCTAGCGGTTCCTCCGCTTCTTCTTGGGCTATCACCTTGCCTTTTTCGTCGAGCAAAGAAACGAGCGCTTTTTTGGAAACCGTGCAATCAATGAATAGCTTCATACTGGATACCAGCGAATCATTTTATGACTCGCCTTGGCACAAAAGCAGCGACTTCTTTTTTGTCCTCGGTTTCTTTCACCGCACCAGTAGCGATTGGAAGGGAGAAGGTGAATATGGTTCCTTTACCAACAGTACTTTTTACGCTGATATTACCGTTCATCTTTTCAAGATATTGCTTGGTGATGTACAGTCCCAAACCAGTGCCGGTAGAAGGCGTCATTGTAGCGTAAGACTCATCGATTTTCCCGTATTTTTTGAAAAGTTTCCCAATATTCTCTTCGGATATACCAACCCCAGTATCAGCTACACTGGTTTCAACCACATCCCCTTTCTTTTGGGCTGAGACCGTGACAGTACCGCCTTTTGGCGTGAATTTCAGAGCGTTGCCGATCAAATTGGTGAAAATTTCCGCTAGTTTATCCCGGTCGGTCGAGACAAGCGGGATTATTTGCTCCTTTTGCACCTTTATTTCGATCCCGGCTTCTCCCGCGCGAGCCGAAAGATCACCAGTTACTTGATCAAGCACTTTTTGGATAGAGACCGGTACAATCTCTAGTTGCATCCGGCCAGTTTCAATCCTGGAAACATTGAGCATGTCATTGATCATGGCGATCATCCGTTCGGAAGAATCATAGACTTTTGTCAGATAATCGCGAACCTTCATACCTATCTCGCCGCCCCTGCCGTTTAGCGCCAGCCAGACATAGCTTTTTATGGCTGTCATTGGAGTTCGTAGTTCATGAGAAGCAATTGACATAAACTCGTCTTTGAGTTTATCCAGTTCTTTCAGCCGTTCATTGGCGTGTCGTAGATCGGTAGTTGCTCGCTCGACTTCTTTCGTTAGCCGGACGCCGTAGAGTTTTTGCTCTTCATAAAGCTTGGCGTTTTCCAGCGAGAGAGCGGCTTGGTGAGAAAGGATTTCAAGGAATCTTAAATCCCCACCAGAATAAATATCTTGGGAGAGCTTTTCGCCCAAAAACATTGCGCCGTTCAAGCGTCCTTTTACAACAAGCGGTACGACTACTTCGACTCCAATTTTACCCAGCGTTTTGGCAGCTTCGGCAAGGTGAGGATGTAGCCTTTTGCCTTCCTTCAAACTCCTTTCCGCTTCTTCCAACACCAATATTTCGTGATGGTCGGTAAGGTAAGCAGTAATTAAATGTTTTTTCTCAACGCTCGTATCAAGCTGTTTGGGGAAATCGTTGGCCGTTGCGATTGGGAAAAATCGATGGTCGCTTTTTACGTAAATCGAAACCTTACTTACTTTTATACTCTCGACAAGAACTTTTTTAATCTCGCGGGTTAGTTGTGTCAGATCGATTTCACTGACCAGTGTTTCCGACAGCTGATTGATTATTTCTTCGGCGTTGTAGCGGGCTTTGAAAAAGATTTTATCCGTTGCTCGTTCTATATACTTACGCAGCGGATCGACGCTGAAAGCAACGATGACAATCGCAATAAGGTCCGTAACTTTCGGAAAAGCACCGGCAGCAGTGCCTGGAAGAAAGACACGATTGAGGACAGAAACCAAGAGTGAGTACATGCCGATTAGGATGGCAAGCAGGGTCGAGTAAACAACCGACCGCCGTATAATGACTTCTATATCGAGGAGTCTGTGACGTACTATTGCGTAGGTTGTGGATCCGATAAGGAAGAGTAGACCATAGATTCCTAGTCTGGCTAAAATTGGAGGGTTATCCGTAAAAATCTTTGGTAGGATTATTGCTGTTGCTACTGCAACAAGTGTGGAGATGAAAAAACCTCCCATCACATATAAGCTTTGAGTTTTTGCTAATCCAGTCGAAGTTACATACCGTCGCACTAATACCCAGACACCAGATAATAAAAGTGTTATTAGAAGCAGATCATAAATAGTTGTGAAAGGACCGCTGACGAAATGAAAATTTTCACCAAAGGATTCAACACCTCTTATGATAAGGTTGGTAAAAGATATCAGCAGAACAAAGGCTGATATTGCGGTCAATAAAGGTAGCTGAGAAAATTTAAGAAAACGGTGTGTTCTGGATGAAAATAGTAAGGCGAAATTCAGAAAAAAGTAGCCAATAAGTAAAGCTGCGGAGAAGTCAATTTTACCTAGTAATAAGATAGTTGAGGCGTGTCTTACCTCGTCTTCAAAAAAAGTCGCAACCGTCCAAACGATT
>DASVHF010000078.1:0-24323 GCA_036382695.1 Candidatus Nanoarchaeia archaeon
TAAGTCTTCTCAAAGCATCTTTAGACAGATCAGCAGCTTTAACTTCTGGTAGTGGAACAATCTTGTAGGCTCGCATATACGAGCCATTGTACATACCCTTCATGCAGTATCAACCGTTCTGCATGTATCGGGTCCTAGACAACAAAAACGAGGATCGGAAAAGGTGACGACTTTATACTACGCCGAATTTTCGCAGAAATTCTTCAAGAATAAAGCCCGATTCAATCATTTTTTGAGCATTCTCGGGTCCTATGTAGCGATAATGCCACGGCTCATACATATAACCCGTGATATGCTCTTTACCTTTAGGGTATGCGAGAACAAAACCGTATTTATACGCGTTGTCTGCAAGCCACTTACCTTCTTTACTGGCGTCGAAATCCTCAGCTAAACCAAGATTTGCTGATTCGGAAGTAAAATCCACCGTAGTGCCAAGTTGATGCTGCGAATGGCCTGGCCGAGCCGAAAAAGTCTCGGCAGCTACCAGACCGGCCGAGCTTACCCAATAAGAAAAGGTAGCTTGCTGGCTCCAATATGATCGGTAAGCTGACAGCACGATTAGACTCACCCCGTCTTTCTTAGCAGCTTTAGCCATCTCTCTTAAAGCATTTGCCGCCTCTTCTCGCAGTTTCATCTCCGACTTGGTGGTAACGACCTTGTCATCGATTGTAACTAAATCTGCTGGTTCGTAAGTCTCGGGTAGACGGATGTGTTTATTAATTAAAACCGACAAATCATCTCCTTTTTCTGTGACGATTACTCGCGAAGAAATCTCTGTAGCTTTTTGTGCGCTAACTGTAGCTGCGATGGAAAGGGGTTTGATCCGTTCTAGCTGAGTTTCCAACGGTAATTTTGTGGTCACTAAGCCTAGCTCTTTTGACTTTCCCTGTTCAATACCCCTCGGTGAGAAAACTATCGCTAATAAAATAGTAATTACGAGAAAAAAGTAAAAAATTAACCCTCGTTTAAAGTTCATACTCAAAGATGATAAAGTTGAAGTCGATTTTTGTCAAAGGAAAATAATCTAAATTGAGGTGGCAGCAGGGCCGACTATTTCGGATCAGGAATCGCTGCCAAGTAACGTTTCCACAAATCTTCTTGCTACAACCCCTAAGACTACAACCCAACCAATTAGCGAGATAAACAGAGCAATTCTATTTATAGTTGGTTCCTTGTAAACTAACTCGACTTCTCCTCTTGCTCTAAAGACCATTAAATTAGGCGCAGCGCGATAAACCGGAATTTCTTTACCATTTTCGAAAGCTTTCCAGTACGGAAAGTAAGATATCTTCGCAAGTACTGGCGCAGTAAACTCAGACGATACCTTTAATTTAAAATATGTGCTCTTCTTATTCGAACTTATTATATCCACTCTCTGCTCTTCGGGAGAAAAACCTGAATATTTCTTTTCTCCCGTGTAAGGTATGTTAGTAACTTTTCCTTTTTCAAGCCACCATTCATCAACCTCAACATCCCAATCACCGTCAACTGGCACAACTGGTACTGGTACAATCTCAAACAATGAAGTCCCCGAAGCGTTCTGTGCATTGAAGTATTTATTTTTCCCTTCCTTCTCCAATATCCCGACCACATTTTCTTTTTCGTTCTCCAAATTGACCAAATAGTTAATGCCAAAAAGATTTAGTAGTTGTGGGATTCTTTGTTCATCAACAAATTTCGCTTCGAGAAAAACCCCGTCACCTTCCGGATAAGCGTCTGGTTTCAAAGATCGAATTAACGAACCCAGGTACGGACCGTTCGGGGTCGAATCGGTGAACAAGCCGTAAGCCCAAGCCGCATCCTGATTTTCGCGATTTAACTGCGTCTGCAATCCATACCAAAACGGGTCGCTCTCTGTTCTCCGAAAAGTCTCAATAAATCTACCCGAGACAGCTTCTGGGTTTGTCAATTCAAAGTTTGCATCCGGCAACTGGGAAGGATTTTTGGCCAGCAAAACCACGACGATCAAACCTAATCCGCTAAAAGTGAGGCTTAGCAACATGAATCCCCAACGGTCAAATTTTATGAATTTTGAGGCTGTAATCATCACCGCTGTGGTTAACAAAAGATAAGCAAATGGCTGAAAGCGATAAACATGGAAAGGGTAAAGGAAAAAACTAGTCCCATTGTTCCTAATAAGGAATGCATCGACGACGGCTACAAAGGCTATAAATGAGGAAAATATGCTCAAAATAAAAATGTTTCCCTCTTTTTTCCTCCAAGAGTACAGCCCTGACGCAAAAGAAATGATGAAGACAGTTATATTTGGCAAAAAGTAAGAGCTAACGTGACGGGAACCTGAAGTGTATTCTAGGTTGAAAACAAACGGAACCCAGAAAAAAGAGGTTAGGACCGCAACCAAAAGAAGCATTTCGAAGTAAGTGACAAGGAGTCTCCTTGTCAGTTTACCTGCCAAAGAATTACTGGCGACAAACAAAACCAAGTAAAGTACCGCAACTATTGACGCCACAATGTGAGTAAGAACAATTACAGACAGCAGTAGAGCAGGAAGCAGACAGCTTCTTTCTCGGTGCAAATTTGCGAGAAAGAGAAACAGCAGTGGTAAGACGAAAAAATTAGAAAGTAGCCCGATTTGAAAAAGAGCTGGCACCCCTGTACCCAAGAAGTTCGGAAGTAGTAGTAATAATAGAAATAGAACAATTGTAATGATAGTAGCCCAGCGTTTATCTTGTGTGAAAGTCGATGCAAAGCAATAGATAGAGGCTGGTAAAGCTACTAATGCCGCTGAAATTAGCAACTTTATCGCGGTAGAAATCCCGGTTAAAAACGACAGAGTCGCTGCAAGCCAATGGAAAAAAGATGGGTAAAAAACACCTTGTGGCCAGCCAAGGAGTTCATTTGCATTCCACCCAGCCATTTTTGGCCAGAAATCACCCGCAATAGTTCGTACTAAAGAGACGTGGCCTGCCGCATCATAAACCGTTAGAGGGTTGCGCCAAAAAAGAAATGCTAAAAAAGCACTGATTATGGTTAAACTTATTAAAATGTATTGATTTAATCTGTCTTTATTCAATATTAGATTATTATTTTTACTCATTAGCTCTATTTACTCACCCACCAAACCTAAGAATTTTTCGCAGGGGTTTACGCCAGATTTCAACAAGCTTACTAATTTGATAGCTAGTTTTGTACGGTAAATCAAATGGTGTGTCATAACAAACCCTTTCTGCCCCAAAGGAAAGTTTGAAGTTGGTTACACCGGCCCAAGAGTGTTTTGGATCAGCACTTGGCGCTATTCCCCAAAAATCAAACCTTTTATTCCCCGCTTTCTTTGCCTCCAAGATAATGTTCCAAACTAAGGAATAGCTAGCTCTCAAATCCTTCTGTTGCAATGAATTTGCCGCGTGCAGGTAGTAAACAGTACCTGCATAACTAACAAGCAATGTGGCTGACAAAGCTTGAGAACCAGTTTCAGCAATAAAAAGTCTCATCAATCCTTCTTTTGCTAATCGATCAAACTGGTTTGCATGATAACTAGCTTCTTTCGGTAAAATAAGTGTCTTTCTTTCGGCCGTTTCTTTTAGTAAATTTAGAAAGATTCCAATTTCATCTTGCCTGCCTTCCCTTACTTTCACTCCTTTTCTCTCACCAGCGTTGATGTTGTAGCGAGTAGAATCGCTCAAATTATGCCGAAGCTCTTCTTCGCTTTTTGTCAAATCGATAGTTGCGGTGCATTGGGGCTGGGTATATTCTGGTGCAGCTACAAAGCCAAGGTTTTTTAACAAAGCCCGGTCGGAATCTTTGAGAATTCTTGGATCAATTCGTAAAAAGACAATATTTTTCTCTTTGGCAATTTCTCCGACGTATGAGAGCCAAGGATTTAAAAATTCTCTGCTCCAATTAGTTAAAACCAGTCCGCCTGGGCAATATAAAAAGGACGCTATCTTAGCTTTCTCTTCACCCAACAACGAGATGCCAACTAAATTCTTATCCTTATATATACCCAATCGATAAACATCACGGCCTAAACTATTTTGAAAATCACCCCAAGCCCAAGACTGCAGGAAAGTCGGGTTGGCGCTAGTGAGATTAAACTTTTCCCACGTAGATTTATCAGCAATTTCTTTAATTTGGATCACGTCGGGTCTAGAGTAGCAGAAAAAGTGAGTTTTGTGTAGCAAGTTTCTAAGCCTGAATGGTTAGGATTTCTGGCCTTTTTGGATCTATCTTGACCTTTTTGCGTTTTAACCAAACCCTCAATTTCGCTGGTACGTTACCCCAGCCTACTATTTCACCTTCCCAATTGGCTAGTGTTGTTCGATTCTTACTCTTTTCATCGCTAGCAGCGGGTGTGCGGAATATAAAATACTGATCTTCCAAACGTTTTACTAGAAAATATTTTTTACTATTTGTCTCGCGGATGAACTCCCAAGAAATTTCTTTTTTCGCTACCATAGTTCAAGCAATAATAGCAATTAACTGCTGTAAAGTCCAGCAAAAAGCTTCCAACTAGCAATCATCCTTCTTAATTCTTAGTCCACGAGCTCCGATTCAATCGGAGGAAGTGGTCGCAGGATTCGAGAGTACGCAAGAAACTGAAAGTTTCCTGCATACGGAGAATCCTACCTTGAAGGTCAAGTAAATTAATATTGTGTTGTAACCAGCCGTCGCCCAACTTGCCTTTCAACAATTTTGCGGTCATAATCAATAACCAACATCCACGCAGCTTAACATCGCAAGAATAAACAAACGGAGGAGGGAGTTGCGAAGGTTTTGGAGAAGATCAATCTTAGCCTTGGCTGGGGTACTAACAGTGTTGGGTTTGGCATTAGCTCTTACTGTTCTTTGGGTGATGAACGAAGAGCCTAATGTCCACGACCCAGACTACATCCAGGAGCGTGCGGAAGAGTTTTTGGCATCTTGGGCCTCGCTACAGACGCCCGACGGCGAAAACTTTATCCTTGTCGAACCCAAACCGTATATCGACAAGGATGAGCAAACACCAGATTGGGTTCTACTCACTCTATCCCGTGAAGGTGCGGCTTCCGGTGGACTGATTGGCATTGGACGCCTAGAAGAGACTGTCTGGGAATTCAAGCTCCTTGGTGACCCAGGTTTCGAGAGCTGGTTGGATCAGCTGCCAGAGGATCTGCTCAGCGACGAGTTAAAGCGCGAGTTTGATCTCGTCAACGAGCGTTCGGCGGTTTCTGCTTTGACCCCTGGTAATCCAAAATCACCAGATCTCCTTCAGGAACTAACGTTAAACCTACCTTGGACGGCTGGGGAATCCTATCCGATCACTACTCTACCAGGCGACGGGCACCACAAAGGGACGGTGAGGGAAGCCATTGACGTTGGGTTACCTGATGGCACAATCATCCGTGCACCAGCAGATGCTACAGTAATGACCCTGAAGGATAATTCAAGCATCGGTGGCTGCAGTCCAAAATACGCCAATGCAGCCAACTTCATTCGAATCCGAGTCGCATCAAACCTAGCTATCCTTATCTTGCATACCCAGGTCAATTCAATAACGGCCGCTGGAATCAAGGTTGGTGACAAAGTACTGGCTGGTCAGGTAATCGCCAGAAGCGGTGACACAGGTTTCACCTGCAACTGGAATGGCACCGGTCCTGGAGCCCATCTTCACATCGTCCTCGAAAGACTCTGCGGTCCAAACAATAACCAGGTCTGCGGGTCAGTCGAGCTAAATTTCGAAGAATTCAGGGGGCAAAACCCCAGATACGGTATCGGCTACGTTTCCGCCAATCTCTCACTAGAAGAACGGCGGAGAATTGAGGAGGAGCGTCAAGAAAAGGAACGGGAAGAGATTGCACGGATCAAGGAAACGGCAACTAAATACCTGACCATTTGGGGTTGCGGAGTCCGGGAAGGTTGTGATTTAGATTCTCATCCAGATAGAAAGTACGCGACCAAAAACCTACTAGACCAGATTCACGAGAGGATTAATGAACTTGGTGGAAAGGCCAAAACAGCGGACCCACTTGAGTGGGAGATAGTCTCAGTTGAATTGGTGAATACAGAAACAGCAAAGGCAGAGGCTAGACTCTTCGCTGAGGCCACCCCACCAGATGGTCAGAAACGCTACGAGTACCTACACATCTTCCTACGGATAGTCAAGGAAGGAGGGGTTTGGAAGATAGATTTGAGGGAGCGTGAGTGTGGTTATCTCACCGACGGAGAAGGAGAACAACTCTGGGCAACCGGCCTTGAGTACTGTGAGTATTAAACGCGGGTCTAATCAATAGACCCGCTTCTTCGTTGACGGCTGATTGAAATTATTAAAACTCTGCGGCGTCTGCCTCGTTTGCGTCAAGATCTTTGCTGAGATTATCAACATTGGTATTCCTCACCTGATCTTCTAGCTTTTGTAAATCATCAGCTCCTTGTATCTGTGGTACTGTTTCGGCCGGAGTAGTTGTTGTAGTCACTGGTTCTTTAGAAGTATCAAGCGATGTCAAGACGAACCAAATTGCAGCGAAAACAACTAAGATCACCAGCACTACAATTATTATAAAGGTAATATTTTTCCCTCCGGCAGTAGGCGCCGGTGACGGACTGGTCGGTTTATTCATTTGGGGTGTTTGTACTTCTAGTGCCATCTTTATTCTGTTCCGGCTGAACCTGTCGCTGGCTCAGCTGAGCTAGTTGCGGTCGGTGTTTTAATATTTCTAGCTTTAGTTTTAACCGCGACTAGATAATCTATTACCACCTTTTTATATTCTCTCAGGGCAACTATCACCACCTGCATATCACTCCGAAATAACTTAAGCTGCCCCTTCGGATCCTTTCCCTCACAATTAAAATTGTTGGCGCTACTTTCCGCTAAACCCAATGTTGACGCCACTGCCGCCCGATTTTCAAAAATTTTATCTAGCATCTGGTCGTAATTTTCAATTTCTCCAACCTTGGGAACTACTTTGTCAACATAGTAGTCGTCTACTCTTTGGACGATTCGATCAAAATTGTTTTGGATGTTTTCTGCTCTTGTTACTAATTTTGTTGCGCGTTTCTGAATAGTTGCTTCTTTTTTCTCGCACACCTTTAGTTTCACTTCGCTCAAACGGTCCCTCATCTTATCTCTTCCCTTCGCTTTAGCAGAAGAAGTAGCATCGGTTGCTCTTAATACACTAGGGCGTGAGAGGTAGACGGCGGAAGCATATGAAGTAAAAACGAACGCAAAAAGTAGGAAAACGGTAACCAAAGTAATTAATTTGGTAGGCTTAAATTTATCTCTCATGGTTAGTTCAACTATAACAACCGAACTCAAATAGTGTCAAGAAGTACGAGATTAAGGTTCTACTTTTGGCCAAATGTTGGTATACTAATTTTGATGCCGAGGGTAATTTCTCAAGAGCAAATTCCGAAACTCTTAGACCATCTCAAAAAAACTTATGACGTTTTTGCCCCCCAATTAAAAACCGGGGGGGTCGTTTTTGATGAAGTTCGTGATCCAAGCAAACTAATTCTTGGCTGTGAAACCACCCTTCTGCCACCAAAAATTTACTTTCTACCGCCGAATGAGGAACTATTTACAGTCGATGCTGGCCGCGTTCAAGAAACGCGTTTTGAGAAGCAGTTTATTGTTTTTGGTCTTAGTATCAAAGATTTAATAGCAATCGTTCAACTTGACCAAATCATGAGCAAAGAACCCGCAGATGTTTTCTATCAACAACGTAGAGCAGTCTCGACTTTGGTTGCGGTCTCCGACAAAGAGGTTGGCGTCCCACCAGAGGGAGATCTAATTTTAGAAAAAATTTCACAAGAAGATTATCGAACTATCATTCTGAGCGACAAGGGACGAAAAATCGCCGATTTACCTATGTTTAAAGAGGCGAAACTCGCAGGTAAAGCAAAGCCTCAAGGCGCGCTTTCAAAATTAGACCAGATGTTAACCGACAGTGAACTAGTTGCTAAAGCAGTAGAGTGGTCGAGGGAAAATTATCCTCAAGTTTGGGAAAGACTCGGTAAACTTTGCTTAGGCTGCGGGATTTGTACTTATGTCTGCCCGCTTTGTTACTGCACAAGCACCGAGGATAAAACTAGTTTTGATGGGTCAGGTTGTTCTCGCTGCCGGTTTTGGGATGCTTGTACTTTGCCAGGTTTTGCTAAGATATCCGGTGGGTACAATTTTCGACCAAATCAAAAGAGCCGATATTTCAACTGGTTTTATCATAAATTTGTAAGAGCCTACAAAGAAACCGGTCAAGCCCAATGTGTTGCGTGTAGAAGGTGCACAAAATATTGCCCGGCTGGTATTAACATCGAAAAAGTTTTGGAAGAAATAATCGGTAAATTCCAAGCAGCTCAACCGGTAAGGAAATTTTAAATGGAGAATACACTTCACCCAAAGAAAGTAAAAATAATCAAGACAGAACAAATGTCTTCAAACTTCAAGCTTTTCCGCCTAAAACCTGTTGGTTGGGAATTTCCTGTAGGTAATAGCGGATTAATCTTTACTCCCGGCCAATTTGTTTTAGCAGGTCTTTGGGGCTACGGTGAAGCACCTTTTGGTCCCGCCTCTTCGCCATATGAACGAAGTTTTATAGACATTGGCGTCAGACGGACCGGAAATGTTACGTCTGCCCTACATAGATTAAATGATGGTGGTGATATGACCATCCGCGGTCCTTACGGGAATGGTTATCCCCTTAACTTCCTTGTCGGCAAGGATTTAGTTTTTGTCACCGGTGGTTGTGGAATCCCACCTATTGCCTCTTTGATCGAATATGTTATCGCTCGGCGTGAACGGTTCGGGACTGTTTACCTTCTGTACGGAGCAGTCACATCAAAAGATCTCCTATTTGAAGAGCGTTACGAGCATTGGCGCAAATCGATCAAGGTACTTTTAACAGTTGATAAACCCACTCCCGATTGGAAAGGGCACGTAGGTTTGGTTAGCGAATTAACCCGCGAGATAGATATCAAACCACGCAATACCGCTGTAGCAATGTGCGGCCCAGGACCAATGACGAAAGCTTTAGAAAATATTTTAAGACCACTCGGTATCGCAGATCGGCGGATTTTTGTCTCGGAAGAAAGGAAAATGAGCTGTGGTATTGGTAAATGCCAACATTGCACGACCGGCGATAAATACGTTTGTACTGATGGACCAGTCTTTTATTATGATCAAGTTCAAGGAAACTGGGACTAAAAGTTTATGGTGAGCAAAGTCGAACCAAAGCCGAAAGTAGCGATTTTTGATTTTACTGATTGTGAAGGCTGCGAAGTCGCTCTAATTTCTTTGCGGGAAAAACTTTTGGAATTGACCGATCAAGTCGAGGTAGTTAATTGGCGTCTCGCCCAAAAAAGAGCTGATGAGGGACCTTACGACGTGGTTTTAATCGAAGGAACACCGGTTACCCAACATGAAATTGATACTTTGAAGTTTCTCCGCGAGCAGACTAAGTTTTTAATTGGGCTCGGAAGCTGTGCAACACTTGGGGGAATCCCTGGAATTATTGATAAGAGTGCGCGGAGTTTTTGGTATAAAAAAATCTACGGTCCAAAATACAAACCGCGGGGAATCGATGCCCTACCCCTCTCAGCTTATGTTCAAGTTGATTATTTAATACATGGCTGTCCGGCCGAGAAAAAAGAAATCGTAAGAGTAATGCAGGAACTGCTAGCTGGAAAGGTCCCACGGGCTCGCGGGTATTCAGTTTGTTTTGAATGCAAACTTGCTGGCAATCGCTGCCGATTGCTCGATAAAAAAGTTTGTCTGGGCCCAATTACCCAGGGCGGTTGCGGCGCGATTTGTATATCTGGAGGCTCGCCTTGTTACGGTTGTTTTGGTCTCCGTGAGGAATCCCAAGTTGATAATCTTTTAAACACTTTGTATAAATTCTCTGATTCGGAGGAAGTTGAAAGATATTTCTCAATGTTTTTGAAGAAAACTCCGGAATACGAGAGGCTTTTTAGGAAAGCTAAAGGAAAAAATGCAAAAACCTGATTTTATTGCTCAAATTGAAGGTCACGGCGCTTTAAATGTTAATTGGCAAAAAAATAAAGTTCTGCTTGAAGTCCACGAAGGTGAGCGACTTTTTGAAGGAATGGTCGTCGGCAGACCAGCGACCGATCTTTATTGGATTACTCCTCGCATCTGCGGCGTCTGCCCAATCGCCCATAATATGGGTGCCTTAAAGGCGGTCGAAGACGCGCTAGGTTTAAAACCATCACCAAGCACAGTTGCTTTAAGAAAATTGCTGATGGATGCTCAAATGATCCAAAGCCACGTTTTGCATTTATATTTTCTAGTTGCGCCAGATTATTTAGGTTTGGATTCAGGAGTAGAAATAATCAAAACTCACCCAAAATATTTTCACCAAGCCCTGGAACTAAAAAGGGTCTCTGACCTCATCGCCGACACTGTCGGTGGGCGTGGAATTCACCCCACTGCAACCTACGCCGGCGGTTTCCATAAAGTTCCTTCGGTAGAAAAACTCAAAGAACTAAAAGCAGAAGCAGAAAAAATGCTTGAGGCAGCCGAAGGCACAGTCCATCTTTTTTCTTCTTTATCTTATCCAGATATTAAAACCAATCTAGTCTTTTTCTCTCAAACCAACGGAAAAACTTATGATACCTACGAGGGAAAATCTATCTTAACCAGTAAAAAGCTAAAAGTAAAAGCAGCTGGCTATAAAAAAATAATTGACGAGGAGATCAAGCCTTATTCAACGGCCAAGTTTGGCAAACACAAAGGACGCGGCTTTATGGTCGGGTCTTTGGCTCGGCTAAACCTGCAGGGTAAATTGTTGAAAGGAAAATCAAAAGAATTTTTCAAAGGAGCAGATCTTGACTACCAAAATCCTTACTATAACAACCTCGCTCAAGCGATTGAAACTTACCATTTCGTCCAAGAGGCTAATGAGATTCTAGAAGAATTGGTCCAAAACGGGGTTGATTCGGGGGCAACGAACCTACCCAAGGATTACAAACCAAAGAAAGCTTCTCGAGGCATCGGGGCAGTTGAAGCGCCTCGCGGTAGTCTTTACTACGAAATCGAGGTTGATACCAGAGGTTTGATAACGGAATGTAACATCATCACACCAACTGTTCAGAATTTAAGTTCGATGGAAGAGTCCGCCCAAGCAGTTCTGGACCAAACCGGAGGCCAAAGCAACGAGAGACGACAAGAGCTAATGGAGGCTCTTGTGCGCGCCTACGACCCCTGCATTACTTGTTCTGTCCACTAAATTCTCCAAAGAAAAACGACCCTCCCTGGACAAACGAGAGAGCCGTTTCAAGTCGGCTTGAAAGCCCTGCCCTAGTATGCGCTTATTTCCCGCAATACGGGCAGGAACCACAGCATTCCGCACCACAATGTAGGTAACCATGGCAACGGGAACGGTGGTCTTCCACAACCTCAGGAAAACCCCACCCCTCCTCTAGAAGCCATCTGCATTTCAAACAAGCATCCCCAGGTTGGTATCTAACATACTGAGGAATACGTTGAAGGATCGCCTCCATGAAGTCGCCCTCCTTTCTCCTATTGGTTGGCCGCAACCCCCAAGACTTGAGCCGTTTCAGGCAAGGAATCAAGGATCGCACGGATCTTAGCCTTAGCGACCATCCTAGGATCCCTCGCCCTCAAGTGGTAAGAGACCCCCGCCCCGGCTATTGCCTTCGCGATCTCATTGTGCAGCGCGACAAGGCGCTTAATGTACCAGTTGTAGAACTCAGACCAATCCAAGCCTTCATGGACGGCCTGAGACCGCAACATCAAAGCCCCCACTATATCCTGCAAGGCCTCGAACTCAGCGACTGCGCCGTCACAACCCCTCACTTGGGCAAGCGTATCCTCGATCTCTGCCAGATTCATTCGACCTTCTCCTTGGCTGGGCTAACCTTATTGTCGGCAAAGTATTCTAACCTTTTTCAGAACACATTGCCAGCAACAAAGTGAGGGAATTATAACAAATTAGAAGGAAAAGTCAACGCTATAAGCCACTCTTACCTGATATTTTCTACTGAAAATCAGGTATTGCGTGGCTTGCGTTTGAGAATAGTCTACAACTACTCACTCAAACTAGGGTCTCTTACTGCAGTTTACTAGACCGATTGTTTTTTGGGTGTAATATTCGAGGTTTTTGACTTCCTGGGAAGTAAGAATTTCGCAAGCCCGGCCCCAGTGGAAGGAGACCCAATCGCCCTCTTTTACGTTTGGCACGATTTTACTCGACCATTCGATCTCTTTCTCCGTTTCTTTCCCGAGAGTAGTATTCCTACCCAAAACTAATGATTTGCTTTTTACTTGCAACTTGTTACTTGTCACTTTCAATACTTTTCCCCAACCAGTTCTACATAGGTCCAGCATTGCGCCCTTCAATTTTATTCGGTCGGAGACTGCACCGAGGATCAAAACATGAAAGCTGTGGTGCGGACGGGCCTCGGGTGGAACTTGGGCGGCTTTTTCTTCGGCTTCCTTCCTTGTCAAAAGCCCGGGCCGATAAAAATCGATGAGAATCAAGTTTCTTAGATCATTTCCGTCAACTTTTTCTAAAAGAGGGTTCCCCACCCAAAAAGCTTTAACTACTCTTTTGTCCAGCGGATCGGCAATATTGTTTTTCTCGGCTATTAATTTGTAGTAGTGATAGGCAGACTCGAATTTTTCAAATATTTCTCTTACCGCTTTTTCCGAAGCCGGCTTGCCAGAAGCATAATCGGACAAGGTTTTTCGGCTTGTTTTGTCTTGAGGCCCGCAGAAACCAAGCGAAAAAGACGGCAGAGAATAAGCAGTAGCGACTTTAAGTCCGTGGTGCATAAACAACTTTTGGCAGGCTTCTTATTGTTTCCCAAATTACGCGCAAACCAATTGCCAAACCCACTCCAAAGACAAGCAGTCCTGTCCCAATCAGTTGCTGGACTGAAAAGCCTTGCCCTTGGAAGATAAAAACAAGTAGTGAAGTAATCGGTGAACCCAAAAGTAAAATGATTGTCGCGGTGGAAACATTAATATATTTTAATCCCGTGTACCAAGTGGTCACATAACCAAAGAGGACTACCGAAGAAATAAAAACCCATTGCCAGTGAAGTTCGGTTAAAGACGAAATCGTACTGAATCCACCGGTGAAAAATAAAAACGCAGTAATAAATACTGCGCCTATTCCCATCCGACCGAAAGCGACAATTCTCGGTGACAGGCTTTTCAATGCGTATTTTGAGATGACGTTTTCAACTGCCCAGAAAAGCGTAGCCGTAAGTACCAGTAAATCTCCGACCTGAAAGTTAACCGGCAAAAATTTCAAAAAGTACAAGTTTCCCATGAGCAGCAAGGCTCCAGCAACGAAAAGTCTGTTTGGAATTTTCTCGCGCAAAAACACCGCAGCTAAAACCGCTACGTAAATGAACATTGTTTTGTGAATAAAGGCACCGCTAGCCGCAGCAGTCATTGAGAGACCTTTGAAGAAAAGGAGAAAGGGAATGCATCCACCGACAAGTCCAATTATTGCCAGAATTAGCCAATCTTTCCTTTTTAGTTTTTTAAGCTGCTTAAATTCTTTTAACCCAAGTAGCAGACCGACTAAAAACAAAGCTACGACCACGTTTTTAAGAAAGGTGTAAAGATACGGATCAAAACCCTTGACACCGTAACTATTGATGAAAATCGCAAAGCCGCTAATGACGGCTGTGCCGAAAACTAAAGTTATACCCTTGGATGTTTGACTGTTCATTCTCTCAAAGAATTACTTGCCCCACTTTTTAACTAATTCTAAAACTTTTTCAGCTTCGCTTCTAGAGACTTTTTTGATTGCCAGGCCACGGCTCGCGTAAAGATAATCCCCCATCTTTACATTTTGAAGAAGGCTAGTATCAACCCGGCTTTTTTTACCCAAAGCATCCACTACGGCTTTATTTTTATTTAACTTTGTGACCTTAACCGGAGTAGCTAGACACATAGTGATTGGGTAGGGGTTCCTAAAGATTTTAACATATTAAATAGCAATTAAGTCTTTCTCCGCTCTATTTAAAAGAACGGCATTTGTGGCAACAATTATGGAGCTTGCACTCATAAGAAGCGCGGAAATTTCGGGGCGAAGTGAAATACCAAAACTTGGGTACAAGACACCAGCAGCAATCGGAATTGCTAATAAATTATAAATCGAAGCCCAAAAGAGATTTTGTTTCATTTTTGTAACCGTTGCTTTACTCAAACGAATTGCCCGCAGCACATCGGCCGGATCTGATTTCATCAAAACAACCTTGGCAGTTTCGATCGCCACGTCGGTTCCCGCGCCGATAGCAATCCCGATATCAGCTTGAGCAAGTGCGGGCGCGTCGTTTACTCCGTCACCAACCATCGCCACAAATTTATCTTCATCTTGGAGTTTCTTAACATATTTAGCCTTATCTGCGGGCAAGACTTCTGCGAAGACTCTTTTTATCCCAATCTGCTCTGCTACTGCTTTGGCTGTTTTTTCATTATCTCCGGTAATCATTGCTGTTTCGATACCAAGAGCGTCTAAACGTTTGATTGCTTCGTCGGCTGTTTGTTTTACAGGGTCAGAGGCTCCAACGACACCAACCGCTTTTTGATTCAGCGCAAGAATCATAATCGTCTCGCCTCTTTCAAGAAATTCGCGAATCTTGCTTTCTAGCACGGCTAAATCAATATTGCTTTCTCTCATCAGCTTTGCAGTACCAACTAATACTTTCTTGTCTTCTACAACCGCTCTAACACCCAGACCGGATAAATTTTCAAACCCCTCCACCTTCGTTGGAAGGTTAAGATTTCTTCTCTTGATTTCTTCTAAAACCGCGCCGCTTAATGGGTGGCTTGATTTTGCTTCGGCTGCTCCAACAAGCCTCAATACTTCTTCCTCGCCAAATCCTTTGGCAGTTGCAACGTTAGTTACTTTTGGTTTCCCTTCAGTTAACGTTCCGGTTTTATCGAGCACCACAGCTTGAACTCGCGAAACTTGCTCGAGTGTTGGCGCGTCTTTGATCAAAATGTTGTGTTTCGCACCCAAACCAGTCCCCACCGCCACCGCAGTAGGGGTAGCCAAACCTAGCGCATCAGGACAGGCAATCACCGTAGTGGAAATAGCAAAGGTGAGGGCAAATAGAATTGGCTGCCCAAGAATCAAAAACCAAACTGCGAAGGTAAGTAAACCACCACCGACAGCAACAATCACCAAGTATTTAGCAAACCGATCGGCGATTTTTTGCCCTGGCGCTTTTGAATTTTGAGCAATCTCAACCATTTTGACTATTTGCGCTAGAGCAGTATCTTCACCGACCTTTGTCGCTTTAAACTTAACCGACCCTGATTGGTTTATTGCTCCACCGATAACACTACCCCCAACTTTTTTGACCACTGGGATTGACTCACCAGTCAGCAGTGATTCATCAATCGAGGTTTCCCCCTCAACAATTTCGCCGTCGACAGGAACTTTATCGCCAGGCTTCAATATTAGAATATCTCCCAACTTAACTTCAGAGGTTGGGACGAGTTCCTCTTTACCGCCTCTTTCGACCCGCGCCTGGGGAGGAACCAAAGCGAACAATGCTTGAAGGGCATCTGTAGTACCACGCCGAGACTTCATCTCCATCCAATGGCCAAATAGAACAAATGTTATTAAAAGTCCTGCCGCTTCATAGTATGAATCACTACTGCCAAGAAAAGTTAAAACAACACTAAAAGCATATGCGGCTGTAATTCCAACGGCGATTAAAACCGCCATGTTCAAAGTTTTTGCTAGTAGCGCTTTATAAGTAGAGTAAATAAAAATCCAACCCGAGTAAAAAAATACCGGCGTTGTCAGTAAGAAAAGAATCCAGGCAGCTGGAATCGGAGTTGGTAAAGATGTGCCCAGTATTTTCTCCCCGAGTGGAGAATAAGCGACAATCGGGATTGATAATATGAGAGCGAAGAAGAATTTTTGCCGGATATCCTCTTCCATCAATCTCGCCATCTCTCTTCCAGCCAAACCAGTATGCTCCATCCCCATCGTCATCATCATGCTCATCTTAAACTTCTCCCAAAAGTTCATATCGGCGGTTGGTTTCACCGTGTGATCCGCGTGAGCACCGTGACCTGCTTCCTTGGGAGGTTTCTTTTCAGTTGGCACAAGCTTCATCCCACACTTCGGACAAGATCCCGGTTCGCTGGATTGAACTTCCGAATGCATTGGGCAAGTGTATTTAATCTTATTTTTATCTTTAGAATTGCTCATTTTTTGAACCTCCTCTCCGTTTAAGTTACTGTGAGTGTCAGCCAGACTAAAAGTAGTATCCCAAGTAGAGTCATTAAGGCACCTGATATCAATTTGGCTTTTCCTGCAGTTTTTGATTGCCAACCTTTAATATTTGCCCATGCACCTTTGTTGGTAGCCAAAACAAAAATTATTACAAGGGGCAGGATAAACATCATATTGTAGACCACAAGGTAAAGAACCCCTTGCCAAAAAGTTTCTCTCAAGGAAAGCATGGCCACGGTCGCCAAATAAATACCGCCGGAACAAGGAAACTCACACAGACCAATCAATACCCCCAAAGCAATTGCTGAAAAAATAGTCAACTTCTTATTCCAGGTGATCATTCTACAGCGGGATAGAAAAGGCGAGACTACTGGTATTTGCCAAGCCGGTAAATAGTAATCTTTTATGTAAAATACACCAATGAATAAGACCAGCACTGCAGCTACCCAACCAAAGAAATGGGGAATGCCAAAAAGGTGAATTACTTGCAGTATTCCTAGCCCAATGAGGAAATAGGTAACGAATGTTGCCAATATGTAAAAACCACCAAAGGTCAAGATAAAACTGCGGGGAGAATTGGTACCTAACAAAATACTAATGTAAATTAGCAATACGCCAATAGCGCAAGGATTAAAGGAATCTATAAGACCGTTGGTAATTACTAAGGGAAGCATATTTACTCTACCATCGCTGTAAGATTGACTTGAACTTCAGGAGTTTCGGGATCATTGGTTTTGAAGAAAATGGTTTTTTCTGATCTACCTTGAACTGGATGCTTTGAGGGTTCATAAATTGCTTTCAAAGTCGCCTTTTCGCCTGGTGCTATCTCACCCATCCAAGCTGGATTACCATGCATACTAAAAATGGGTGACTCCTCCCCATCGATCGCAACCCGAGCTGAAGTACAACCGCAAGAAGTAGAAACGCTAGTAATCTGGAGCGGTTTTTTACCTATATTTTCCAAGGTAATATCTTCAATCCTTTTATCGGTGCCTTTCATCGCCCCAAGATCTACATTGGTTTTCTCAAGCTTTAATTGCGGTCTCTCAGATGCGGATACCCCATATGTGGTCATTTCGGTCTGATTTGCGGTCGTTGAAAAAGCAAATATCAGACCGCCAATCACGACAATAGCTAGAAAAGCAAAAATACTAAGTAAAAATGGGTCGGCTTTACCCTTTTGGCTCAGGCTTATCGTTTTTACCTCCTTTTATCCAAAGCCATCTTATTAGAAGAACAAGAGCTACGATTACTAAAATCCAGGTAAGCCACCAAAGAATAATGAACGCTGGAAACCAGCTTCCCCAATGAAAGCTCATCATGTCTCCCATAAAATGGCTAAAGCTTCTTTCTCCTTCTTCTCCCATCATGTTTATATTCATCGCTCCAGACACAGTAGCTTCATCTCCGTGGGCAAAAACTTGTGGCATTATTTATCATCTCCTTTCTGCAATTTTTGTTCCATTTCGAAAATTTCGGAGATTTCGTTGAAAACCTTCTGCCTTTTAGACTTTATGTTAGATTCAATTGCCGGTGCTACGCAGGTTTCGAGGTGAGACTCAAGAATAATCTTATTGACTTTATTTAACGCTGCTATAACAGCTTGGTTTTGACGAATTACATCAACACAGTATTTGTTTTCCTCAATCATCTTTTTATTACCCTGAAGATGCCCAATTGCATAGTTAATTCTTTTGAGAATTTCTTTTTTCGATTCTTTTTTCATACAAACCCACCCCCTAGGGGTTTAGCTTTAATTTCATTATACATCAGATGTCAATTCCATAGAAACAGGTGAGGTATTAACAGAGATCTTTTTACTAGGCAGGGGAACGTGGGTTTAGTTAGATGTGGTGTGAGGCATCAGTATTAGAGCCTCTTAGACCGGCTGTTCTCCTTTTGCAAGTTCCAGCTTAGATTTGTAGAAAAAATACCCCACCGTAGCAAAGGTGATTAGTGGTGACAGCCAGTTTGGTATGTGGAAACCAAAGCTATCCAAAATCATAATTATTCCTAGAAATAGGATTGAATACATCGCGCCGTTTTTCAAAAAGACATATCTTTTAATTCTTTCGATATTACCAACGGTAACTTGGCGGACTACAATCGCGCCAATACCATTTCCTATTAAAATCAGGGGCACCACAAGTGTAAAGGCAAATGCTCCCAAAACCCCGTCAATCGAAAATGTAGCATCAATTACCTCCAAATAAAATATTTTGCTCACATCAGAAAGGCCGGTTTGCATCAATCTCTTCTCTTGCTCTTCGGCGTTTTGCTTAAACCCATGGGTGATAAAAAAGGCGGTTGAACCAACCACAGCTCCAAAAGCCATAAGAGGGTTTTCTCGGAGAGCAAACCAAACAATTCCTGCAAGCAAAATTGAAACAACGGCGTAAAACCAAACTGATTGGGCGTGGAAAAAGCGCTCGCCAACCAAACCGTATTTTTTTGGCTCTTGAAAAAGCCAATGCAAAAACAAAAAGACAAGAAAAGTCCCCGCTCCGATAAGGAGAATCGGCGCCGAGGATTCTACAGCTTCAATCACTGCCGGATCACTGCTCAAAGCTGCGGTTAGAGAACCAAGAAATCCAAGCGAAGGGTTGACAAGATAGACGATAAGCCAAGGCAGCAGGCCTCGAATGAGAAAAACTGAAGTAATAATCCCCCAAAACAGAAACCAGCGCCGGGCTTTCTGCCCCATCGTCGATAAAACCTGGGCGTTAATTATTGCATTGTCAATACTGCTGATAGTTTCAAAAAGAACCAAACCGGCAACAATTAAAACCAGCGAAAACCAATCCATAATTCATTTAATATATCACAAGTTAATCGGGAAAATTATATCAAAAAAGAGGAGCGGCGGTGAAGGAATCGAACCTATCACCGCCTATCTGGCTGGGTCTATCAGATCACCCTGAACCGATCTTTCAAATGTTCCACAGCCTACACTACGGTTGCGCTGCCCTGTTGAGGGCTTTCATACGCTCCGCCTCCCACCGCTCTCTAGCCTCGCACGCCTGGGGATCCTCACATCCGTGCAACGCTCTATACCTGGTCCAATGGACCTGAGAGTTGGACGCATCCATTGTCTCTCATCCTCCTTGGCAGTAGGTTGCCAGCCGAATAAAAATATTCTACAACTAGCATCCAAATATTATGGTATAAAATTGAGGGGCCTTTGCAAGAAGCTTTCAAGGAGATGGTTTGGGGCTAAAAACTTAAATCCAACCAGCTAAAACAACCCCACCCATACCAATCAAAAGTAAACCGATGATTAGGTGGAAGAGACGGAGCCTCTTTTGCCGAAATTCTTCTACTTGTTGGACGCTCAAGCCTTTGTAAACAGCCAGGGTGATTACAACCATTGGCAGGATAAAAATAAGGTTGTAAAGAACAAGGTAACCTAGGGCCTGGGCAAATAGTGTACGTTGGGAAAGCATACCGAGAATGACAATATAAGGACCGCTGGTGCAAGGAAGGAGAAATAAACTGACCAAAAAGCCGATGAAAAAGGCACCGATAGGGCTTGTCGCCCTCGCAATTAGAGCTTTAAGACGAGGCCGCCAAGACATTGGCACTTCCATAATAAAGCCGCCCTTCCCGTACCAAAAAAAATCCTTTAGATTAAAAATCCCTAAAATAATTGCCAGCACCCCTATAAAAGTTAAAAAGACTCTCGGCAAATTTCCCCAAGTTAGTGCTTTATAAAGACCAAGTCCCATCAAGAAGTAGGAAATAAAAATCGCCAAGGAAAATAATAATCCTGCTCTGAGAGCTCTTTTTGGCGAACCGGTAGCTAAAATTGCTGTTAGAAGAAGTATTAAAACCGCAAATTCACAAGGATTGACACTATCTGCGAGTGCTCCAGCAATAACAGCCGGGTAAAGGAGGGACGATCCTTTTTTGGTAGCTGAAGCCGTTGCTTCTTGGTTCTCTCCACGTTCGGCTCCTTTCGTCGCTTCGGGTTTAACCTCTTCCACTTTCGGCTGATCTTTAACAAATTCATCTGCCAAGTCTTCAATTTGATTTGGAATATCAAGACCACCAATCAGATACTTATCCCCAATAAAGATAGCTGGCACACCTCTCGCTTCAAGCGGAACGTCGTATTTATCGTAGTATTCATTTAGCAAAGTGGCGTTTTCACGACTGAAGTAAATTTCTTTTTTCTCAATGGGATACTTGTCGTAAAAACCTTTTTCTTCGAACAACTGGTTTACTTGCGCGCAATGAGGACAACCCTGACCCCAGAAATAATAAACCGCATCTTTTTTGACTTCAGCGGCTGCTTTCGCGGGGAAAAAGAAGGCAAAAATAAAAATTAAAACAACTAGGCTTTTTATTAGGTTAAGTTTAGATATAGAACCAATTAGCATTTTAAATCCTAGGCTAGATTTTTTCTATTATTCTGATTGCTTTACCGGTCGTTAGCGCAATTGCAGTCTTTTTGTGGGCAGAGGCTAAAATTCTAGCAAAAGTTGGTTGAGAGATTTTCATCCTTTCCGCCGCTTGTGTTTGTTCCAACCCCTCCACCTCCGCCAACTTCAAGGCTTCAAGCTCGTCTGGCAAGAGCGCCACTTCTTCAAGTGATCTCAACGGAATACCACGAGGTTTAAAGTAATATACATCTGGTTGGAGTCGGCAAAACCGAGGTTTCTTTGGTCTTGGCATAAAAACAAAATATAAAGGGTTTACTTTTCGTCTGCAAGTTCCTTTTCTTCTTTCTCGACATCTTCAAGCTCTTCCTTCAAAGCTTGTTTGTAGTCGGCTAAAGCTTGGCGCGCTTCTTTTGGATCAGCCGGTCCACCCCAACCAAAATATCTGCCTAAACCTCTGTGGTGGTCGTGATGTCTCCATCCCATTCCAAATCCACACGGTCCAAAACCTCTACCTGTCATTGGGCCCGCTCCAAATGGTCCTGTTCTATCAAATCTTGGCATAATTTTCACCACCTTTCCAACCTATGTATTGAATATATATTCATAATACTATTCAATTGTTGTCTAGTCAACTTTCAAGCAGCATCTTGACAAATGCAAACGGTTTGCATATAGTCCTAGCCATGGTAAAAAAGAGTGCTGTCCAAATTTTAAAATCCAATAAAATTAAACTAACCAACGGACGAAAAGAAATAATGAAGGTGTTAGAAGAAGCAAAGACACCTTTGAGCCCATCGGCAATCTTTTCGCGGATCAAATCGGTCCTTCCAAAGGCTAATCTTACAACTATCTATCGAAATCTTGAGTTACTCGAGAGAAAGGAGCTAATTAAAAAATATAATTTCAACCGGAATTGTTTTTTCTATGAGTTAATCCCCGACCGGCCTCATCACCACCATGTAATTTGCCGAAGTTGCGGAAAGATAGAAGATTCAAAGGTTTTAGCTGAAGAATTTATTACTAAAATTGCAAAGTCTTCGGCGTTTAAAATCGAAGATCACAATTTTGATTTTTTTGGTCTTTGCCAACCCTGCCAAGGAGGAGCACTATGATCTTGACCTACATCATAATTTTTACTTTTATCGGTAGCATTTTATCCCTGATCGGTGGTGTTTTACTACTACTTAAAAAGCAAATTAGTGAGGGTTTTGCTTGCAGCCTGATTAGCTTTGCTGCCGGAGCCTTGATTGGAGTTGCATTTCTTGATCTTTTTCCGGAAGCAGTAGAAGAAGCAGGAGAAGCCGACGTTTTCTTGCCGGCTCTAATTGGTTTTGTTGCTTTTTTCTTTGCCGAACGTGTAATCAGAATATTTCACCACCATCGACACGGTAGTGATACCAGTGCCAAACCAAGCACGTTTTTAATAATTTTCGGTGACGGGGTTCATAACTTTGTTGATGGGGTAGTGATTACAACTGGATTTTTAGCCTCTGTCCCTGTTGGAATCATCGCTGCTCTGGCGGTTGCCTCACACGAGATTCCGCAGGAAATTGCCGATATGGGTGTGTTACTTGCCAACGGTTTGTCAAAAATGAAGGCGCTCCTCTTCAACTTCCTTTCTGCTCTCATGGCTTTGGCCGGCGCACTGATTGCTTTCTTTTTTGCCGATTTTATCCAAGGTTATCTTTACATTTTCCTCGCCCTTGCCGCTGGCCATTTTATCTACATCTCAGCTAGCGACCTTATCCCGGAACTTCATGAAATTCATACAGAGGGTCGTAAAATCCCACTCGCCTTAATTTTTGTTCTTGGCATCGCCTCAATTTGGGTTTTCACCAAGATTTTCGAGGCCGGACACGGGTATTAACCTCAGCGGAAGGGAATAAAAATTCTTAAGTTAAGTAGCAAAGACCTACTTCTTTTTGTATTCTATGTAGGTATTTAGAGAGCTGAGGCGGTCGGCGGAACTTGTGCCATGAGTGCTTGGATAAGGAACGTTGTTACGGAAACCATGACCGAATAATAAAGTGTTCCCAGAAATTTTGTAAATATCATACGTATCTACCCCTTCTTCCGTGTCGTGTAAGTCAATTTGTCCTGCCGATGGAATTTCGTATGTATATTTATTGGTAAGCGTCGTAGTCGGCTGGTCACAATCTCGGGTAACAGTATCATTACTCCAACGAATATGAACGGCTGTTCCCTCGCTTTCGATAGTGAATTGGTGCTTCTCCGCCCACTTGCTTTCTGGATCAGGAGTCAGACACTCTGATTCCCAAACTCCGATAATTTGCGAGTCGGCATTCTTAGAAGTATCTGTCGTAGTCGCAGTTGAGGTAGCTGTCTTAGAGTTAATTTCATCTGGAACTCCGTTTTCCTCCCAAGGCAACATAAAACCAAACATCAACCAGGCGACATAACTACCAAAACAGATTAATCCCACTATGAAAACCACTACTATCAAAATCGGAATTTTAAAACCTTTTTTGGGTGATGGGGTCGGCGCTGGAGCCGTATTTGGAGTTACTGGTTGAACAGTTTCTTCGGGCATAGTTTTACTTTATAAAAAGTATACCAGATTATTTATCCAAAAAACCACTGTCAAAAATGTTTATTCAGCGTAAAAATAGTCTCTGTTATTTAAGCCGTTTCTCAGCAAATTTTCAGCTTGTGTGTATAATATCTAGACGATGAGAATCCTAGTTGTCGAAGACGAACACAAAATTGCAAACTCGATAAAAAAGGGTCTTGAGCAAGAATCCTACGCTGTTGATGTGGCCTATGGTGGGACAGACGGTTTTGATTTGGCTGCGGTTGAAGAATACGACTGCATAATTCTTGATTTAATGCTACCAGGAATGAACGGAGTTGAAGTTTGCAAAAAGCTTCGGCAAGAAGAGCATATCCACACCCCCATCCTCATGCTTACTGCTAAGGGTCAGCTAAACGACAGGGTCGAAGGGCTAAACGCCGGAGCTGATGATTATTTGGTCAAACCGTTTGCGTTTGCAGAACTTTTAGCCCGGATCAAAGCTTTGACCCGACGACCAAAAAACGGTCTTGGAACCACACTAACCGTGGGCGATTTAAGCCTCAGCACACTTAACTTTGAAGTAAAACGTTCTGGAAAACAGATCCAACTATCAAAAAAAGAATTCTCTCTACTTGAGTATTTATTAAGAAATACGGGAAAGATTATTACTAAGAACCAGATTATAAATCATGTTTGGGATTACGACGCCGATGTACTACCAAACACTGTTGAAGTGTATATTGGGTATCTGCGAGATAAAATAGATAAACCCTTCAAAGAACCATCGTTAATAAAAACGGTGCGGGGTTTTGGGTACAGATTAGGGGCATGAGATGAAATTTTGCCTTTTGCCTTTTAAATTTTGAGTTTTAAAGTATGTTTCACTCAGCGCGGATCAAATTAACACTTTGGTATCTCCTAATAATCATGGCTATCTCTGTCCTTTTTAGCCTGACCATTTACCGTTTTCAAGTAACTGAATCGGAAAGAATATTGCTACGCCAAAGGGTGGGAATTGAAAGAGGCGGTTTTTTGCGCCCTGGTTTTGGTCCGCCAGATCTTGAACCGGAAATTTTAAAAGAGGCGCAACGCAAGTTAATGCTAAACCTCATTCTTATAAATCTAGGTGTATTAATAATATCCGGCGGTGCTGCTTATTTTCTTGCTGGTCGGACTTTGAATCCGATTGAAAAAGCGCTTGAGAATCAAAAACGGTTTGTCGCCGAT